>JALZCO010000273.1 GCA_030863015.1 Actinomycetota bacterium | reverse complement strand
CTTCCGGGGCGCGCGACAGCATGGCGGGTTGACCGCCTAAGTCGCGTGGTCTAGGTCACATTCTAGTCACGTTCCGCCGACAGTGCCTGTCGCGGCCTGCGCCGTCAATGCTGCCATTTGAGCGGTTATGCGCTGAAGCTGGGAAAAGTCAGCTGGCGTAAGCCCGCAGCCGCTCCGCACGGTCCCCGTGGCGCAACTTCGCCATGACCTCGCGTTCGATCTGACGTACCCGCTCGCGGGACAGCCCAAAGCGCTTTCCGATCTGATCCAGGGTGTGCGGCTGACCGTCGTCTAGGCCGTAGCGCAGTCGGATGACCTTCTGCTCCCGGTCCTCCAGGGTGGCCAGTACCCGGCGCAGGTCATCCTGCAGCAACCCAGAGATCACCGCGGACTCGGCGTCAGCTGCCTCGGCGTCCTCGATGAAATCGCCGAGCGGGGCCTCCTCCTCGGCACCGACCGGCATGTCCAGACTTACCGGGTCTCGCGAGTGTTCCAGCAGGTCGGCGACTTTCTCCACCGCGATACCGGATTCGTCGGCCAGCTCCTGGTGAGTGGCCTCCCGACCCAGCCGCTGGTGCAGGTCCCGCTTGATCCTGGCCAGCTTGTTCACTTGCTCCACAAGGTGCACCGGAAGCCGGATGGTACGTCCCTGGTCGGCCATGCCACGGGTGATGGCCTGCCGGATCCACCAGGTGGCATAGGTGGAGAACTTGAAACCCTTGGTGTAATCGAACTTCTCCACGGCGCGGATCAGACCGAGATTCCCCTCCTGAATCAGGTCCAGCAATGGCATTCCGCGGCCGGTATAACGCTTGGCCAACGACACCACCAGGCGCAGGTTCGCCTCCAGCAGGTGGTCCTTGGCCTTCTGGCCGTCATGCACCAGTCGCGTAAGGTCGGCCCGCCGGGTCGGTGACAGCCGGGTGACGGTGTCAAGGACGTGACGGGCGAACACGCCAGCCTCGATGCGCTTGGCGAGCTCAACCTCCTGCTGGGCGCTGAGCAGCGCGGTACGTCCGATACCGTTGAGGTAAACCCGGACCAGATCGGCTGCCGGGCTCTGCGCATCCAGGTCTGCCTCGGTACCGGCGTCACGTTCCATGGTGATCTGCGCGGCGGTCATCAGCTTCCTTCCTGCGGCGGATCCTCGTGCCGGCCCCGGTGCGCTCCCGAGTCGGCGCGGCGCTGTACGAGCCTCCCAGCGGGTACCCGCAGCGATGACTGGTACAACGTCGGGAGCTCGGATTCCGTTCCCGAGTCCTCGCCTGCCACGACGAACGAGCGCTCGGTGAAGTGCCGGATCTCCCGCACCCTCAGACACTTCTCAGGTTGGCATCCGTTTGAGAGCGTTGCCGCCCGGGTTGGTAGCTCTTGAAGGGCGTCACACGTCGAGGAGGAAGGTGAATGGGCCGTCGGCCACGCTGTGGATGAGCATCATCGCTCCGAACCGGCCGGTGGCCACGGTGGCACCGCGGGCTCGTAGCTGGGTGATGACCTCCTCGACCAACGGTTGGGCCTGCTCCGGTCGGGCGGCCGCGGAGAAGGAGGGTCGCCGGCCCTTGCGCGTCGTGCCGTAAAGGGTGAACTGGCTGACCACCAGCACACCGGCGTTGGTGTCGGCGACCGAGCGGTCGTCGCGCAGGATCCGCAATTCATGCAGCTTGCGGGCCATCGTCTGGGCTTGTGCCGATCCGTCGTCGTGGGTGACCCCCAGCAATACCAGCAGCCCAGGCCGGTCCAGCGCACCGACCACTTCGTCATCGACGAGCACCGCTGCCTCAGTCACGCGGCTCACCACCGCTCTCATGACAGTTCTCACCACGCCGACGTCGCGGCAATAACTATGCTGAGCAGGGGAGACACGGCCATGGATCCTGCCAGAGCAACTTGGCGAGATCCACTTGCGCCGCATCCCCTCCATCGGGACCCTCGTGCGGGGACTCCGGAGCCGAGTAGGAGGTGGTTGTACGTGACCCCGTCGGCCGCGCAGCAGGGTCAGCGCCGAACTCCAGGACAGCACGACGTACCGCCGAGCACATCATCATCGAACGGTTCGGGCGCCGACCCTTTGCGTGGGGTACGCCAGGATGCCGCTGACGTCGCCTCGTCGATCCGGTCGCTGCTCGGCATCGACTCCGCGATGGCTGAGCTGGACCCTGCCGGGCTGGGGCTTGCGTTGAGCAGATTTGCGATGTCGATAGCCAAATACCCAGCCTTGTCCGCTTGGCCGATGCTGGAGTACGGCCTGCGCAGCAGCCAAGCAGCCATGTCCGCCGCATTGCGCAGCGTGGGTCTGGACCGCGAAGGCCCGGTTACACCGGACAAGGATCCGCGGTACTCCGACCCGGCCTGGACCAGCAACGCGCTGTTCTACCTGGTGCGCCAGCAGCATGCGTTGCTGGAGGGCCTGCTGCAGGAGCTGCTGGAGAGGGCCCCAGATCTGGATGACACCACCCGGCGTAAGGCCGATTTCGCGCTGCGACAGCTGCTCGACGCCATGGCACCCACCAACTGGCTGCTGACCAACCCCGCGGCGTTGAAGAAGGCATTCGACACCGGAGGCCTAAGCCTGCTGCGTGGGGCCCGCAATCTGGTGCGTGACGTGACGACCAATAAGGGCATGCCCCGCCAGGTCACCCCCGGTCAGTTCCGCCCCGGCCACGACCTTGCCGCTACACCAGGCAAGGTCGTGTTCCGCAACCGGCTGATCGAGCTGATCCAGTACCAGCCCCAGACCGAGAAGGTGCACGCGGTTCCACTGCTGTTTAGTCCACCATGGATCAACAAGTACTACATCATGGACCTCGCTCCGGGGAAGAGCTTGGTGGAGTGGGCCGTACAGCACGGACATACCTGCTTCATGATCAGCTACCGGAACCCGGACGAGTCCCTGGCTGCCCTCACCATGAGCGATTACCTGCGGGAAGGGCCGCTGGCCGCGCTGGAGGTCGTTGAAGAGATCACCGGTACCCGGCAGACCAACGTGGCCGGGTTGTGCCTGGGTGGCACCTTGGCCATGGCCACTGCCGCCTGGCTCGCCGGCCAGGCACAACCCGATCGGATCCGATCGCTG
Organism: Actinomycetota bacterium; assembly: GCA_030863015.1. Lineage (GTDB taxonomy): Bacteria > Actinomycetota > Actinomycetes > Mycobacteriales > Pseudonocardiaceae. Next base: position 13,801 of record JALZCO010000273.1, on the reverse strand, counting down.
ACCGTGATGAATACCCTGCTCGACTTCACCGTGCCCGGGCAGCTTGGCGTATTCACCGACGAGGACAGCATCCGTCGGATGGACCGAACCGTGCAACGCAAGGGGTACCTGCCCGCAGACAGCATGGCCACCACATTCAACCTGCTGCGGGCCAGGGATCTGGTGTGGAACTACGTGGTCAATAACTGGCTGTTGGGAGAGCAGCCGGCACCTTTCGACATTCTCAGCTGGAATTCCGACTCCACCCGGATGCCCGCGGCCATGCAGACTGAGTACCTCCGCTCCTTGTACCTGGAGAACCGGTTGGCGAAAGGTGAGCTCAAACTGGTCGGGGAGCGGCTGGACCTGGCCAAAGTCAGCCAGGACAGCTACTTCGTGTCCGCTGAACGGGACCACATTGCACCGTGGAAGGCGGTCTACGAAAGTGCCCGGCTACCCGGTGGCACTGTCCGGTTCATGCTGTCCAACTCCGGGCATATTGCCGGCGTGGTCAACCCGCCGAATCCGAAGTCCAGGCACTGGGTTGGCACGGCCGATACGCTGCCCGAGGACCCGGAGGTATGGCGCCGCCAAGCCACCGAGGTTGCGTTGTCCTGGTGGGAGGATTGGGCGCCGTGGATCGCCCGGCATGCCGGGCAGCAGCAAGCTGCCCCTCCCATGGGCAGTGCCAAGCATCCACCGCTGGAGGACGCTCCGGGCACTTACGTGCGCCAGACGTGAGAGCCTGCATCTGCGGTAGTGGGACAGCGGATGATGTGAGTCATGGCAAGTGCGAGTGACGACGAACCAGTGCCCGGTCCCTGGCAGGCCCAGCTTGGTGCGTTGGGCGCATTCATCCGTGCCCAACGGCAGCTGGCCGACCTGTCCCTGCGCGAGATGGCAGCCCTGACCCGGATCTCCAACGCCTACCTCAGCCAGGTCGAACGCGGCCTGCATCAGCCGTCGCTAACGGTGTTGCGGTCCATCGCCGACGCTCTCGGACTGACTACCGAACAGCTACTGGCTAAGGCAGGGTGGGCGCAAGCCGTGGCTGACGACATCCCCACCGATCAGGCGGTAGGCACCGAGGAAACCATCCGCCGCGACCCGCGGCTCACCGAGGCCCAGCGCACCGCTCTGCTCGGGGTGTACCGCAGCTTCATCGAGGGAAGGACCCGGTAGCGACGGGCAAGCAGCCTGACTATCCCCGCTTGACATACTTATCAAAGCTGCTTACTTTGGTGATCGTATCCGATGAACCAGGAAGGGATGAGGATGACCACGTCACAGGAGACCATGACCGATGCCGCCCGTCGCGGCCAGGACGCCATCACCAGCGCGATGCAGATCTGGGCGGATACTTTCCAGAGGTTCCTGCCGATCTCGGACACCGGGTTGCGCGGTGCGGTCGAGGCCGTGGACGGAATGTATGACTTCGCCGAGCAGATACTCCTCACCCAGCGGGAGTTCACTAAGAGCTTGCTAACCGCCACCGCGTCGGCTGCCACCAAAACTGCTTACGCCGCCGAGGATGCCGCCAAGGACGTGCAGTACGTCGCCAAGGACATGCAGGATGCCGCACGGTCAGCGTGAACCGCGCCACTGATCGGCCGCTCGGGTTCGGCCAAGGATGCGGATGCGGCTGCGAAGAAGAGCGCCGCAGCGCCCTCGTCAGAGCCGTCACTGGCTCCTACGATGACTACGGCAACGGCGATCACCGAACCGGTGGCGCGCCGGATCCGTGCACAAGGCGCTGGAGGAGCGGCGATGACGTCCACCGGGCTGTTGAGTGGGTCTGCCGACCGAGCACAACGGCTTTGTGCCCTGCTCAAGGATGCGGGCGCTGACCCTGTTGTGATCACCGATCCTGCCGAGCTGCCGGGACGGTCCAGTACCGAAGGGCTCGATTTCTACATCCAGCTCCCCGTCACCATCCACCCTGAGGGCGACACCGCGGTGGCGCGCGTCGGCTCGTTCCTGTCCGCTGGCCTGCTGGGCCGCTTCCGCGCGGTCGAGCGTGTGCTTCCGGTGCTCAAGCACGGCGCCACCGTGGTGCTGGTGTCGGGCAACGCTCCCGACGAGGGATCGCTGCCCGATGATCAGCGCTCACGGTTGGCGCTGCTGCACCTGCTAGCGCACGCGACCAGGGCCGAGCTTGCCACCAGGGAGGTTGAAGTCAAGGTGGTCAGCAGCCAGCGCAGCGACCAGCAGATCGTGCGGTACGCGCTGGGTGGCGACGACGAGGAGATCGCGCCGGATCCCCGGCAACGGGCTGGTGCTGCCGCGGCGTATCAGGACTGGCGCACCGAAGTGATGGGTCTGGTCGGTCTGGATAGCTGACTGCAACCCGGGCCGACCCTCCTTAGCAGTAGCCTATGAGTACCCGTACTGCTGAGGAGGTCACCGGTGAGCTTGATGTTGAGTCAGGACGCACCGGCGGACGCGTTGCTGGACCGAGACCCGCTGGCGTTACTGCTGGCGATGCTTCTTGATCAGCAGGTGCCGATGGAGCGGGCCTTCGCGGCGCCGTACGAGTTGGCCCAGCGTCTGGGCCACGATCTTGATGTTCACGAGCTCGCCGACTACGAGCCGGACGCGCTGGCGGAATTGTTCGCGAAGCAGCCGGCGCTGCACCGGTACCCCAAGGCTATGGCTGGGCGCGTGCAGCATCTCTGTCAGGTACTGGTCGAGCGCTATGACGGCGATGCCATAGGCGTGTGGCGAGATGTCACCGACGCACACGAGCTCCTCGAGCGGCTGATGGCATTGCCGGGCTACGCGATGCAGAAGGCGCAGATCTTCGTGGCGCTTCTGGGCAAGCAACGGGGCGTGCAGCCGCAGGGGTGGCGCGAGGTGGCCGGCCCTTACGGCGAGGAGGGCGTCTACCGGTCGGTCGCCGACGTGACCGACGCCGCTTCGCTGGCCAAGGTTCGGGAATACAAGCAGCAGATGAAGGCTGCCAAGGGAAAGAAATAGGGAGTAGGAATCAAGGCTGGAGGTGGTGTTGTGCGCGACTCACACGGGCACGTCCACCGGTCGGATCACGCCCCGGTACTCATCACCGCTGCGGAACCGTCCTACGCCGAGCAGTACGCAACGCGACGGCGCAAGTATGCGATCTTGATGTCGGCTCGCATCCCTTGCCTGGTTCTCGCGGGTGTGTTCTACCGGACCTGGTGGCTTGCGCTGATCTTCGTGCTGCTTTCCGTGCCGCTGCCCTGGATGGCGGTGCTCATCGCCAACGACCGCGCTCCCCGCAAGGCCGAAAAGGTCAACAGGCTGCGACATGCCCCACCGGGGCGAGAGTTGGAGAGCCGTGACCACACCATTATCGATGGCTGAGTCCCGTCGCAACCGCTGAGTGGCCATCTGGATGCTTGTCGCAGCTTTCCCAGCGACCAGCCACCACATGGATGCTTATCGCTGCGAGAGCGGGTCAATCATGGAGGTGAGTATGGCTACCCAGACGCTGCCTGATGTCGACACTCGTCCTGAGGGCACCGACACCACCGGCGACGACACTCCCAAGATGTTCCACTACGTGCGTAAGGCCAAGATCGCTGAGAGTGCCGTACTGGGCACGCACGTGGTGGCGCTGTGCGGCGAGGTGTTCCCGGTGACGCGCTCGGCCAAGCCCGGTTCGCCGGTGTGCCCGACGTGTAAGGAGATCTACGAGTCCTTGCCCAAGGGCGGCGATGCCACCTGACCGCCTGCACGTCGGAAGTGGTTATCGTACCCGCGCCGGCCTCAGCTGGATGTCTGGTTGCTGGACCGTGCTGCTGCCGGATCGATCTCGGCCAGGAGACGCAGCGCCTCCTGCGCGACATCGGCCTCGGCGAGCACGTCATAACGTTGCGCCCGGACGGTGGATATTGACGAAAAGTCGCGACGACCTCCGGATAGGGCGTGCCCGATCAGGCCGAGGACAATGCCGATCACGCCACCGATGACCACGCCCCAGATCGCGAGCACGATCGCCCCCACCAGGGGTTGCACCACAGTGAACAGACCCAGCACCCATCCAAGGGCTGCCCCCACAACCGCGCCGGTGACCAAGCCCTGGGCAGCGGCCTTGCCGTAGCCCTTTCGTCCGGTGACCTGTTCGAAGGACTGCAGGCCAGCCCCCACAATCGCCAGGCGGTCTACCGGGAATCGTCTGTCGGACAGGGCGTCGACGGCGTACTGTGCCCCCGCATAGTCCGGATAAGAGGCGACAACTTCCCTGGTGGTGTTCACGCCAGGTTCTCCTTTCTGCTTCCGCAGAATCGTGTGTGCTCCCGCCCGCGACGTACCCATACCGGCAACTCATCAAACGGCTAGGCCGCTACTCAGACAGCCATTGTGGGGTTTGAGACGCTCAAGCCGGGTAGCGATGAGGTCGAGCGCACCGCAGGGGCATGTTGGGTTACCACCGCACCCGGTCACGGTCATTCAGGCCGTCGCGGCCCTCTGGATGGCCGTGCGCACACGCCGCGGCCTCCGGCCGACCAGCCGACGCCATGACGCCGTACTCATTCCGTCCAGACTCGGCGCGGACCGTCATCGCCGGGTAGGCGGGTAGCCTCCCAGACCCGGCGCCAGGGTGCGATCTCCTGCCTGCCAACCGAAGGGCCTGCCGCGAAAGTGGGCAGGACACTGCGCGAGCTGGTGGGTACTGCCAGCGAATCGTCGGCTGCCGCCCGCAGGGCGCGATACCAGCCGAGGTCATCCTCGGCCCAGAGGGTGGCCACGGCGCGCGCAAGCCTGGTGCGGAATTCGGGCACGCTCTCGCCGGTCCGGATGTGTAGCGGTCGTCCTATCCGGATGGTGACCCGGGGTCTGCCGGGGCGCGGCCAGCGCCGCCCGCGGGGCATTGCAACGAATGTGCCGCGCAGCGCGATCGGGACCGCGGGCACTTCCTTCATCGCGCACAGCTGCGCGGCACCCAGCTTGAACCCGGTGAGCCAGCCGTCCACTGTGCGGCTGCCCTCTGGATAGAGCAGCAGGCTCCAGCCGTCGTCGACCAGCTCGGCAGCCAGGCTACGGCCCCGTCGCAATCCCCGGCGCTCCACCGGAAAGGCGTTGAACATCAAGGTGGTGGCTACGGCCACGACGTGCAGATCGAAGAAGTAGTCAGCGGCCGCCCCGACCGCGAGCTTCTTGGTAATCCGCAGTGGCAGCGAACCGAGGATCAACGGGGTATCCAGGTGGCTGGAGTGGTTGGCGACGAAGATCGCCGGCCCGCGGAGGCTGTCCAGGTACTCCTGGCCATGCACCACCGGCCGGGTCTGGCTCCAGGTCACGGGCTTGAGCACCCCCTGCTGCAGAGCAGTACGGAGCATCCCGGCCACAGCGGTTCGGGCCCACGCAGTGGGGAAGTCGTCTTTGTTGTCCGGCAGTTCCCACTGCTGCGCCGAGCGTGGCACCCTGGCCCGGCCCCGCCAGTCGCGGCCGTGCCGCAGCAGCCGTAGCTCGTCTCGGAGGCCACTCATCGCACGTCCGCCAGCACCATCGGCGGGGCGTGCAAGTAGCTGATCTGCGGGTTCGGACCTACGGTGTCTCGAGCCAGCTCCAGAGCGTCGGCCAAGCTGGACGCGGCGCGAAAGCCCAGCCGCGCGGTGGTCGACCGGTCACCTCCGACGAAGATCACGTCATCCAGGTGTTGCATAGCGTGCGCGCCCCAGTACCACATGTAGAACGGATGCACGCCGTGGTAGGCGTAACTGGTCCGGTACAGGTGGATGTACCACGGATCGGTGGCGAACTGCTTTTCGTACTTGGTCTCCAGCATCACCGGGTCAGTGGTTTCGGCCAGTAGCTCATAGAAGTCGATATAACTCGGATGGTGCACCGGATGGAAGTCGGGCGGCATCGGGTGGTAGAAGATCGCTACCCCGCCTTGGCGCACGATCGGTTTTCCCCGGTAGAGATTGAAGAAGTAGCCGAGTCCCAGCGACATCACCAGGATCGGGTTCATGATCGAGTTGACGTTGTAGGGGCAGATGTAGGGCAAGCCGAAAATCGCCACATCAGCCTGTCCTTGCACCTCGGTAAGCTGCTGACGATGCACCGCCGCCAGGGTGTGCGGGTGCACCTTGCTCGGCGCGCCGGCGTGTACTCCGGTGACGGCATACGGCGCTTCGGTGGCCTGCCAGATCCGCCGCCGCAGCTTGGCAGGGGTTAGCTCATTGCTCCGCTTGACCGCAAGGTAACTGGCCTGATCGGTAAGGTTCCACTCCCACTCCCGACGGGTGAGGAAGCGCAGCGCAGTGGGAAACGGCTCATTGTTCAGCGTTGTCTCGATGGTGAAGACCGGCACGTGCCCGCCGATGAGATCGGCCATCCGGTCATAAGAGTGGTGCATCGCCGAATTCGGCGGATCGTTGAAGGAACGCGAGTGCCGCAGCGTGTGCACATTGTGGTGGTGACGCAGGCTGGCGTAGCTGGCCAGCCCGACGGACACCGACTTCGAGCCGCCGTTCATCGCGGTGAGCGTGATGTTGACGTAGACGATCAGGTCGCTCTCCGCGGCCCGGCGGTTGATCTCCACGTCCTCGCCGTGCGGTGTAGTGCCCAGGTGCGCGAGGTCATCGGGGTCCTCGGCGTCGTGGTTGCGCAGGTGGGTGGGATGGAAGGCTCGGAAAACCCGCTCGCCGACGGTCCGCTGCAGCTCAGCTGGAGTCATCCGCCGGTGCAGCGAGTTGGCGGCGATGAGTTCGACGTCGTCCACACCAGTGGCGGCGGCCATCTCCAGGACTTGCTCGATCACCCGCTGGCGGACATCAGGGGTTCGCATCGGTGGCAGTGGTAACGACAGATCGTCGAACACGATGGTCAGCCGCATTCCGGGATGCAGTAACTCGGGCAGCGGGTCGCTGCCGTGCGGGTGCGTCAAGGCGTGACAGATCGCGCCTTCGAGATCGACGATGCCCGGCAGTGATTCCGGCGGGTAGATCACGCGGCTGCCCAGCGGCAGGCGCTCCAACCGGAATCCCTCACCCTCGTGCATCAGCAGCGGAGGAGTCCGCTCGTCGACATCAAGCACGAAACCTGGTCTGCCCACACTCTCACCTGCTCCTGTCCGCGGCGTTGCGCTCAACCTCAGTTGGGCGCAAAGACGACCTTGACCGCGCCCAGCCGGCCGGCCGCGGCAGCGTGATCTAGCGCGTCACGCCAGCGTTCCAGCGGGTACTTGGTATCAACGTAACCGTTCAGCGGTGCTGACCCGGCCAGCGCGATGGCTTTGGGAAAATCCCCCCCATCGGGTTCGTCGCCTACTGCCGAGGCATAAGCCCCGACCAGGTGTAGCTCGCGGTACCACAGTGGGGTGAGGTCCACCCCACCTGAGGGCATCCCCGATGCGATCACCGTGCCTCCGGCACGCAGCGACCGCAACGCGGTGTCCAACCCCACCGCTGCCCCGGTGCACTCGAAGGCCAGGTCCATGCCGCCGAGCAGGTAGCCCGCCCCGAACTCCGGCTCAACCAGCAGCGCTCCGGTGCTGCGGCGCAGCGCCCTGGCGGTGTTGCCGGAGTCGACGATATGGGTGGCCCCCAGCTTGAGGGCCCGGTCGGCCTGGTGGCGGTGCTTGGCGATGACATGCACCTCACCGGCTGCGGTGAGCTTGCGCAACGCGAGCAGGGTGAGCAAGCCCACGGTGCCCGCGCCGATCACGAGCACCGACGCACCCGGGTTGATCGGTACCCGGCGCACCGCGTGTATCGCACACGCCAAGGGTTCCACCAGCACCGCGATCTCGTCGGGCAGCGCTTCGGGCACCGGATGCAGCTGGCTGGCGTGCGCGACCATGCGGCGGCTCCAGCCGCCTCCGGTGTCAGCGCAGAAACCGGTCTGCAGCCCGGCGGACAGCTTTCCGGTGGTGATGTGGTCACAGCGGCTGGTATGCCCTGCGATGCAGGCCGGGCAGGCCGGTACACCGCGTGCCGCGCACCGCAGCACCGGGTCGATCACTACCCGGCTGCCTCGAGGCAGGCCGGGTAGCTCGTCGAGGGTGCGCCCGATCACCTCGTGGCCGGGAACGAAAGGCATCGAGGTCAACGGCCCAAGGTAGGGCGAGGACCGGCCGGTGAGCAGGCCGAGATCCGAGCCGCAGATGCCGGACAGCACCGGCTCAACCCGGCTCCAGGATTCGCCGGGCGGATCTGGGTCGGCCTGCTCTACCAGACGCAGTGGCGCCATGTTGCCGGCGAGTGCGCCCGCCAGCCGGCTTCCGGCGCGGGTACTGCTGACCGCGCGAGCGGCGAAGTAGCGACCAGCCGAGCGGTGATACTGCAGGGTCAGGTTCACCGCTGCTCTCCCCTGATGCGGACACCGGCTGCGGTATCAGTCCTGATCACGTCGAGCATCACCTCGAGGAGCCCACCGGTATGGGCTCCCCAACGGTGCACCACCCAACGCTGCCGCCGGGCGTGCCGGAACAGTTGGGCATCAGGGTTGACCGCATGCGGGTGGCCGACGGCCTCCAGCAGCGGACGGTCGGAGTAGCTGTCGGCGTAGGCGTATGACCGCTCCAGCTGCAACCCGTGGTGTTGGGCGTACTGCTGCAGCCACGCCGCGCGGGCTTCGTCGACCATGGGCGGCGTGTCGAGGAATCCGGTCAGCACGCCGTCTGTCGCGTGCATCCGGCTGGCCACCACCTCGTCGAACAGTACTGACAGTGGTTCCACATGTAGATCCACCGCGCCGGTGATCAGCACAGTTCGATGCCCGGCTGCGCGGTGGCGACGGATCTGCCGGGTCGCCTCGGGCATCACCCGGTGCAGCAGCGCGTCGCCGAGGACCTCGGTTGCCAGTGCCCTCAGCTCGTCGGCTCGCACACCCGCGTAGCGGCGCAGAAAGGCGCGTAGCAGCTCACCACGGTCCCGGCGCTCCGCGTAGAGATAGCGCGGCGCGCAGCGAGCCAAATCGGCGAGCTCACCCAGCCAGCCGGACCGGGGCAGCGTGGCCAGCCTGGCCCATAGGTAGGACTCGACGACATTGGAGGCAACGATGGTGCCCTCCAAGTCAAACACCGCGGCCACGTCGATGCGCTCGGGTAGCGGCAGGGGCCGGCGCCCAGCGCGACCGCCGGCGGTCGGGACCGTTCGCCGCTGTCCGGCCCGGCGGACCGTGGCGGTGATGGATGGGCAGTGCACGTCCTGCAAGTAGGCCCGCCAGTCGATGGCGGTGGGGTCGAAACCGTGTTCGGTCGCTCGCTGGGCCGGCAGGCTGGCGTGTAACTCCCGCAGCCGGCGGTCGTCGTAGATCACCTCTGCGCGGGCGTAGACGCCGTAGAGGTCGGCGTATTCGCGCAGTTGCGCCAGGTCTTGCTGGTGGCGACCCAAGCTGGTCAGCCAGTTTTGGGACCGCTTGGACGGAGGGAGCGCCAGCAGCACGCGTTCGGCGAGCGCGGCGGCTCGCTCCCCGGCGCTCAGCATCAATTCCACCTGCTGGCTGCCCGGAAACCGCCAGCTCGGCGGATCGATGTGGCCGCGGTCAGCAACGGGCATCGGGTTGCTGTCGAAGTACTCCCGGCACAGCATGTACATGTTCTGGAAGGTCAGCGGGTTGCTCGCGCCGGAGCTGACGTGCAGGTACGCCGGTCCGGTGACGGGGGACCGCGCGGCGGCCGCAAGGATGGCGTTGACTACCAGATCGACCGGGATGACGTCGAGCACGGAGTCGGGCAACCCAGGAAACTCTCGGAGCACTCCGCGTCCGAAGGCGATGATCAGCGGGTCGGCCATCTTAAAGCCGTCGATCCACCCCGGGTAGGGATGCCGCAGCGCGCTCTCCACGATGGCGGGACGGACCACCGACAGCGGTCTACCTGCGTGTGCCCACAACTGCTCGGCAACTCGCTCGCCCAACGCCTTGGTCAGGGTGTACACGTCCGGCCAGCCCAGACTGCGCGCCCGGATGCGGCCGTAGTCCACCAGACGCCGGGTGACCCATTCAGTGCGAAGCCGTTCGGCGTCGGTAGCGGTGGACTGCGGACCGGCCTTGGCGTGCTGTTCGGCCGCCTGTGCCAGCGCCCGCTGGAGCACCTCCGGACGTCGGGAGTCCCGCTCCACCTCAGCTCGGGCCGCCAACGCCATCTCCAGCTCCAGGCGCCAGTCCACTTCATGATCCAGCGCCGCCTCGGTGACCAGCCCCTTACGGGTCCCCGCGACGTAGGCGGTGGACACGTGTACCACGTGCGGCGAGCCGCCGACGGCGGCCAGCGCCTCATAGAGGGTCGCCACGCCCGCGACGTTGGTGCGGAAGGCCTCATCGACTGGGGGATCGAAGGACACCGCTGACGCGCCGTGGATCACGACGTCGAGATCAGTGGGCAGCGTGACCGAGTCCAGGTCGCCCTCGATGATCGTGATCCGGTCGCGCACCACTTCGGCCAGCCCGTCCTCGCCGAGGCGCTCACCCAACGAGCGGAACACGTTCTTGCGCAGCAGCGCGGTGAGTCGGTCGGCCGCGCAGCGTCCGGCACGCGGTCGGATCAGCACCGAGATTCGGGTGTCGGGGTAGCTGGACAGCAGTCGCTCCAACGTCGCCTGCCCCAGAAACCCGGTGGCACCGGTGAGCAGCACGTGAGATCCGGCGAGCTCGTCGGCGGTGCTCATGGCTTAACCCTGACGGTCGCGACGGCTCGACCATGCACGCAGCTCCTGCGCAGGTCTCGCGTGATCATGTGATCCTTCCCGGGCTGCCTCCGAGCAGCGTCAGGACTGATTATCTCGGGGTACGACGGCATCCGCTGGATGGGCGCGGTGGTAGGCGAACAGAGCAGCTTCACATACCCGGCGCACCGGCCAGCCGAGTTGTCGCGCGACTCGCTCGGCGTCGGCTAGCTCAGGCTTGGCGATGCGCTGCCCTCCTGGGCCGGCGGCAACCTTGACGATGATCTCCTGCTCCGCGCCGGGCGGACCCACCGGTACTCCGACGGTGATCCGGGGAAGCGTGCTGCGTTGCCAGGAGGCCCACCGTACGCCGAGCGTGGTGCTATGCCGGAACAGCGCGTCCACCACCGCGGGACGCATAGCGTCGCTGCACAGCGCGGTGAGGACCTGCCCGGGCCTGCCGTGTCGACCGACTGTTGCTGTGGTCCAGCAGTCCCATGCACCGGCCGCCCGGACAGCGGTCAATACCCCCGGCCACAGTTCCGGGTTGAGATCATCGACGGTGGTCTCGACCACGATGACCGGCTCGGTGCGGCTCGCGCCGGTGAGCTTTCCGACGGGGCTGCCGATCACCAGCCGGGTGATGTTGGGTCGCTCCGCGGTGTCGCGGTGCCCCGCGCCGCAGCCGACCACGTCGACGGTCATCGGCGGCAGCAGGCCAGGCGTGGCCAGCGTCGCGACCAGGGCCGCCCCGGTGGGCGTGGTGCGCTCCCCGGCTAGGTCCCCGCCGGCCAGGCACAGGCCCCGGTCGGCGACGATCTGCAGCACGGCGGGCGCTGGCACCGGAATCATCCCGTGCGCGGTGCGCGCCGTACCGCTGCCGGCGGCCAGCGGTGAACAGATCACCACCGCGTCGTCGGCGAGCAAGCCCAGATGCCTGGCCGCCACCGCAGTACCGACCACGTCGGCCAGCGCGTCGGCCGCACCAACCTCATGGAAGTGCACTTCTTCGGCGGGGATACCGTGCACTGCGGCTTCAGCATCGGCAAGCAGCCGGAACGTCTTGGTGGCCACCTGGGCGGCAGCGGGGTCCAACTGCGCCGCACCGATGATGGCCAGCACATCGGGCAGGCCTCGGATGGGCGCAGGACCGGGAGGTGTCGTGACCACCGCGCGGGAACATCGCAGCCCGCAGCGTCGGGTCCGCTCGACGTGAATGTCCACACCCGGCAGACCCAGGGAGACCACCGCAGCGCGCACTGCAGCAAGCTCAGCACCGGCGTCGAGCAGCGCGCCGAGCACCATGTCGCCCGCCACGCCCGCTGTGCAGTCCAAGTACGCGGCCCGCGGCTCAGCCACCGTGCACCCGCGCGACGATCTTGACGGCGTGTGCTGCCGCCCCGAAGCCGTTGTCGATGTTGACCACCGACAGCCCAGGGACGCACGAGGCGAGCATCGTGGCCGCGGCGACGTGCCCACCTGCGCTTACCCCGTAGCCGACGCTGGTGGGTACGGCGACTACGGGCGCCCGGACCAACCCGGCCACCACCCCGGGTAGCGTGCCCTCCATCCCGGCGATCGCGATCACGCAGTCAGCTGCGGACAGCTCGTCGAGCTCGGCGAGCAATCGGTGCAGCCCGGCCACCCCGACATCGATGATCAACCGGTGTCCGACACCGAGCGCCTGGAGGGTGCTGACCGCCTCCCGAGCGACCGGCAGGTCCGAAGTGCCGCCGGTGAGCACTGCGACAAGCCCACGGGTTGGCGGCAGCGCCCCGACAATGACGGTTCGCCCGACCGGATCGACGATTACCGGCTCACGCGGGAATCGAGCGGGTGCCCGCTGCAGCACCCCGGCAGGGCACCGGGTGGCCAGCGCGGGGAACCCGGGATCTCCTCGTCGCTGCGCGGCCAGCAGCTGCAACGTTTGGTCCTCGGTCTTGCCCTGCGCGTAGATAACCTCCGGCACTGCGGTGCGACGCCTGCGCTGGAGGTCCAGCCGGGCGGTACCGTCGATCTCGCCGATCCGGTCACCGGTCACCGGCCCACTCGCCTGGCTTTGCGCTGCGTCCGGCGCTGGGGTGACCACGAAGCCGACTATCTCATGTAGTCCGCCAACTGCCCCGCCATGCGAGGATCGTCGACCATGCACCCTGCCGAATCCCTGCGTCCGCCACCGGCCGTCGCGAGGGCATTGCTCGATCAGCTGAGGCGGCTGGGCGGGCTGGTGGTTGCCTTCTCCGGTGGCGTCGATTCCGCCGTGGTGCTGGCTGCGGCCGTCCGCGCCCTCGGCTCCGACGCCGTGCTGGCCGCCATCGCAGACTCGCCCAGCCTGGCGCGCGCCGAGCTGGCAACGGCCCGGCGCGTCGCCGGCCAGATCGGCGCCGAACTGGTGGTGCTGCACACCGACGAACTTGCCGACCCGGGCTATCGGGCCAATGCCGGTGATCGCTGTTACTTCTGCAAGCAGACGGTGCTCGCTGCAGTGCGCGGTCTGGCGCAGCGGCGCGGGTATGCCCACGTCGCTACCGGCACCCATCTCGATGACCGGCGCGCGTCGCACCGCCCCGGTCTTCGGGCAGCGGCGGAGCTCGGCGTGCACGAGCCGCTCGCCGAGGTGGGTGCCACCAAGCAGGTGGTGCGCCTGCTGGCGGAGTACTGGAACCTGACGGTGCGGGACAAGCCCAGCACCCCGTGCCTTGCCTCCCGGATCGCGGTGGGGGTGCCGGTAACCGTCGACCTGCTCGGATTGGTGGAGCGGGCCGAGCTGGCCGCGAGCAGCTACCTCACCGACCACCAGGTACCGGTCCGTGACCTGCGGGTACGGCTGCTGGGCGAGGGCGGCTTCCGGATCGAGCTTGACCAGGCCGCCCTCGAGAAGATCTCCGGGCCAGCACGGAAAGCGCTGCTGATCCGGGTGGCACAAGCGGGTGTCGGCGGCGACGGTGATCTGACGCGCTACCGCTCGGGGTCACTCAGCGGCTGAGTGCGGACAGCGCAGCAGTGACCCGGCACGCTGAGCGGGCACCTCGCTCAGCGTCCGGACTTCGAGGGGGGAGGTTCGGCGGTGTGGATGTCGCTGGGTTCGGCACCATTGCGGGAAAGTTCCACAGTGTGGGTGGTGTCGGCGGGTGACAGCACGGGTGAGAAGGTCTTGGCGGTGGCCACGGTGCGGCCGTCCTGGCCGGTGGTCGGCTTGGCGGCGCCGTCACTGTGCTGGGTACCAT
>JALZCO010000272.1 GCA_030863015.1 Actinomycetota bacterium | reverse complement strand
CCGGGCGGGAGCTCGGTCGCGCGCCGCACCAGCGCGTCGATGGCCTCGTCGGGCAGATCGACGACGTTCTCGGCGGTCCAGTAGTTGCGGTAGCCGGGTGGGTCGTCAACTGAGCACTGGAAGTCGGCGTAGCCGGTGGGGCCGAAGAAGTCAGCGTCGGGGTCCAGCGCCCGGATGGGGGCCAGCGCCGACTCGCCGTCGGCGACGCTGCCCGCCCACATTCCCAGGATCGCGATGGCCGGGCGTCCCTGGAGTTCGGTCGGGACGTCGTCCTCGTCGGGCGCGGTGATGAACGCGCAGGCCAAGGAGAGCTCGTCCGCGGCGCGGTTCATGACCTCGCGGAAGGACCGCAGCACCTGGTGGGCGCGATGGGCGGCGAACAGGGCCACGCCGCCGAAGACCTCGGGCCCGAGTGGGTGCAGCGCCAGTTCCAGCGTTGTGACGACGCCGAAGCTTCCGCCGCCGCCGCGCAGCGCCCACAGCAGCTCGGGATTCTGCTCGCTGGACGCGCGGACGATTCGGCCGTCCCACGTGACCAGCTCGGCGGCGAGCAAGTTGTCACAGGCCAAGCCGTGCTTGCGCTCCAGCCAACCCGAGCCACCGCCGAGCGTCAGACCGGCGACACCGGTCGTGGAGACCCGTCCGCCGGTGGTCGCCAGGCCGTGGGCCTGCGTCGCGCGGTCGAGGTCCGCCCAGCGGGCACCACCGCTCACGCGCGCCATGCGTCGGCCTACGTCGACGTCGATATCGGCCATGCCGCGCACGTCGAGCACGAGTCCGTCGTCGCACAGCGACAGCCCGGCCACCGAGTGCCCACCGGCGCGAACGGCGACTGGCAGGTCATGGTCGCGGGCGAAGGCCAGCGCCGCCACCACATCGTCTACCGCCAGGCACTCGGCAACATGCCGCGGTCGACGGCTGATCATGGTGTTGAACAGCGTGCGGCTGTCTTCGTAGTAAGCGTCACCAGGCTCGTGCAGCCCGCCGTTCAGGCGGAAACAGAGCTCGTCGGCACTGGCAGTGAGGGTGCTTGTCGATGGCATAGGACAAGGTTCGCGGCGGCGTGGGATGCACGGCTTCCCCGGAATCGGCCACCATCTCAAGATGGCCGGAAACGGCCATTGGGCACCTCAGAGCATGCCGTGGCGGGTGGCGTGGGCCACCGCCGCCGCCCGTGATGACACGCTGAGCTTGGTGCGGATGTTCGCCACGTGGCGGTGCACGGTGTGTGGGCTGAGGAACAGGCGCTCGGCAATACGGGCATCGCCCAGTCCGCGCGCCACCAGGCGCAAAATGTCGACCTCCCTGGGGCTGAGCTCATGTGAAGCCGGCGGCCTCGGCCCACGTGTACCAAGCAGCGCGAACGCCTCACCCGCCGCGTGTGCTTCCGCTCGGGCCCGCTCCGGTCGCCCGAGCGCCTCGAGCACCTCCGACAGCAGCATCCGGGCCTTAGCCGCCTCGTAGGGCGCCGAGCAGGCGGCGAACAGGTCGGCGGCATCCTCGGCGGCCTGCCGCGCGCCGCCGTGGTCGCCGCCCGCCAACAGCACCTCCGCGCGCACCAGACATCCCCGGCCGCGCATGTACGGCGTCGCGAGCCGCGCCACCTGGCACTCCACTTGCTCGGCCGCCACCGCCGCACCAACCCCATCCCCGCCGGCTGCGCGAGCCCGCGCGAGAAGCTCCAGCGCTGGCAGCCGATCCAGGACGCTCGCATCTCCCAATCGCCGCAGCGCGCGATCCGCCGCATCCACAGCCGCCAGCACATCGCCGCTCGCCAGGTCCAGCTCGCCGAGCGCCACGATGGCCGCTGGCAGTGGCAGCGCCGCCTCAAACAATCGGCGGGCTTCGACGAGGTTGCCCTGCCGCGCCCGCAGCCTACCCAGCCGCACCGCGGTCGGCGCCGCGAGCCCGGGGCGTGTCGTACGCAGGTCGGCCATCGCGCTGAGCAGCTCCTGCTCAGCGGACAGCCAATCACCGCCGGTGGCGAGCACCTCACCGTAGGCGGTGCGGCAGACACCGAAGAAATGCCGCGCGTGCCAGGTCGCCGACCAGCTGTGCAGGGCGCGGCACCACTGCTCGGCGCGCCCGAAGTCGCCAACCTCCGCGCACGCGGAGACCGTGTGACACAGTGCCCAGCCGGGTGCGACTGTCTCGGCGAACTCCTCGCCGACCGCCAACGCCGCCGCCTCGTCAAGTCGGCTCAGACCCTCCTCGGCCGAGCCAGATGCAACCAGGGCGCTGCCGAGAACCGCGAGCGCGACCACCTCAACCCCGACGTCTGGGATGGCCCGCGCCAGGTCAAGCGCCTCCCGCGCCAGGCACCCAGCGGATGCCGGATCGCACTTGGCCAGCAACGCCATATCCGCCTCGAGCACCTTGATGAAACCCGTCTCGGTGCACGGCTCGTGACTGCTCACCAGCGCCCGGCCTCGGGCCACCCACGCCAAGGCGACCGCGTCGTCGCCACGGAATTTGAGATGGTCAGAAGCCAGCCACATTGCCATCCGCGCCGCGCCGCACATATCGCCGGCCCCTCGGTAGACACGGTAGGCTCGTTCGCGCGCGGACAATGTCGTGTCCTGATCGCCCTGCCACCACGCCGCCCAGCTCAGTCCCTCCCAAGCCTCAGCGGCATCACTCGTCGCGGCCGCCTCCTCGAAATGGACACGTGCCTGCGTCCAGGCCGCCAGCGCGAGCGCCGCTCGGCCCATCGCCAGCGGATCTGATTCGCTGACCATCCGACTAGCATCAACCGCCCCTGCCCACCCGACAAGACTCGAATTAGGGCGGCCTGCCGACCGAAGGTATTGGGGCAGGCCATCAAACGGACACGACGCTGACCGTTAGGCCCCACCAGGGGTTGGTACAGGGCATCTCAAGGCCGCGCCGACCAAGCGGCTGAGCGGACGCCGCCCGCGGCGCGGGCTGTTGGACCCTGAGCTTGTCACGGTCGCCCTCAACGTCAATAGGGTCGCGAACTTCTGGCTGCCCCTGCCGGGGGCCGCTGCGCTAGGCCAAAACTTTGCGCCCTGATCCCTTGACGTTGAGCCTCCGCAGCCGTGGCCGGCGCTCAAAGAGCGGCGGGAGCCCACCGCCCACCAAACGGATCGATCTCCCCTGTGGGACCTGGGACGTCCTGGCGAGTCACCCACCTGCGCGGCGCGGGTACCTACGACGAAACCACCGCATCCCTGGACCGGTGATCAACCGGAGCGGGATCCGAAGGGCGGCAGTAATGCCTCGCGACGATCGTCCACGCTAGGTAGCTGGGAGGTTTCGGTCCCGTGCTTAGGGCACGTCCACAGTCGCTTGCAGCCGCACGTCGCCCAAGGTGCTTCGGGCGGCTTGCGCTGAATCCTGAAAAGTTCAGAATCGAGGTGTGACAGTCGAGGTGCAGTGGAGCGAGCTCCAGCGCGACCCGAAGAGCGTGGCCGCCTTGGCCGACCGCGGGGACGTTCGTGTGCGGCGACGTGACGGTGCTGCACTGCTGCTCACACGAGAAGATCGTGCCAGCTCGACTGCGGAAGGCGCGGAGACGGCCGCCCGCGCACTGCGCAACCTGCTCGCGCACATAGAGCCGCAGATTGCGGCCGCAGCGCTGGTCGATGAGTTTCCCTGGGCTGACGTCCTACCCGAGCAAGATCGTGTTCAGTTTGTGACGGACTTCGTCCGCGCCTTCCAGGCTTCGGCGGAGATGGGGCAGTGGACATCGCTGGCTCAAACGGTTCGAGAATGGAAGGCCACTGCCGCCGTCCACGCGGATCCTGAGCTGGCCGAGCAGCTCTCCAGCCCTTTGAACGATGACTTCGGCGCGGTACCCAACCCGACCGAAGACTGATCATAGCGCCGAAACGCAACGACCGTGTGGCCCCACCCGGTCGTCCCGGCGGCTGGGAAGCACGCTTCGCGACGTCTGAAGCTGCTAAGGGTTGGGAAGAACTCTGCCGGACCGCACGGTCGAATACCTGAGAGGCGTGGGTGGTGCTCACCGAACGCCCGACCACACCGGAGAATCCGTATCGTCAACAGAAGCTTCGTGGGCAGCTAGGCAGCCGCAATGTATTCGGTTGGACGCTAGAGCAATGGCAGTACGAGGTGACGTCTGGCGGTCGGATTTGGTATCGCCCTGATCCCGACAGGCGGATCACCTGGGTTGTCGCGGCCTGGACCGCTCATCCAAAGATTACCGAGTAAACCAGTCGAGCGGTTTTTGGCGTGTCAGTCGCCAGGCGTGATGCCCATCCCAACCGGGCACGCCACTGCCGTTCCACCACCCTATCGCAGTAGCCGTTCAGGCC
>JALZCO010000263.1 GCA_030863015.1 Actinomycetota bacterium | reverse complement strand
GTCATGAACCCCACCACTCGATGCCGTCAGGCCCGCGCGCACCCCGCCCGGGTTGGTTGAGGGAACCTACTACGCCATTCGTGCGCGGCCCGACCGGAGGGGTTAGTCGTCCTTTCGCTGGCGGCTGATGACTCGCTCGAACACCTCGGCCAGCACGGTTCGTTCGTCGTCGGAGAGCAGATCAATCAGGTTGTCGCGAACGCCCCGCACGTGGGTGGGAGCCGCGCTGCGCAATACCTGCAAGCCGTGGCTGGTGAGCTCAGCGATCACCCCGCGCCCGTCGCTGGGACACTCCTGGCGGCGCACCAGCCCAGCCCTCTCCATTCGGCCGATCTGGTGGGAGATCCGGCTCTTCGACGACGCCACCTGCTCGGCCAGGATGCTCATCCGAGCCTGCCCGCAGGGAGCCTCGGAGAGCCGGACCAACAGCTCGTAGTCGGCCAGCGCCAGCTGGTGTTGCTGCTGCAGATCGTGGTGCAACCGGGAATCAAGCACCGCCTTGCCGACCACGTACGCGCGCCACGCCCGCATCTCGCCGGCATCGAGCCAGCGCGGTTCGTCCATCCCCCTGCCCATCTTCGCAGGTTAACCCACTACACCGAAGTCGATCACCATGCTGCTGTCAACCTTCCCTGACGAGGCTGTCGGCACTCAGTTCCCCCGGGCAGGAGTAGCCAGCCAGAGCCAGCATGAGATCGAGATCACCGAGGACTGCGCGCAGGACGTGCTCTACACCGCTGCGCCCGGCCAGGCCGAGCCCGTAGACCCACGGCCGTCCCAGCAGCACGGCGTGCGCGCCGAGCGCCAGCGCGATCAGCACGTCGGCTCCGCACCGGATCCCGGAGTCCAGTAGCACCGGGCACCGCCCGTCGACGGCTGCTACGACGTCAGGCAGGCAGTCCAGCGCTGCTCGAGCCCCGTCGACCTGACGGCCACCGTGGTTGGACACCACCACCCCGTTGGCACCGTGATCGAGCGCAGCCCGGGCGTCGTCGGGATGGCAGATGCCCTTGATCAGGATCGGCCGTTGGGTCCACCCGCGCAGCAGCGACAGGTCCGGCCAAGCCAGCTCTGGATTGCCGAACAGCTCCATCCAGGTACGCACAGCATCTTGCATAGCCTGCGCCGACTCCTCGGGTGGCGCGTCCAGCCGAGCCCGGAACACCGGATCGGACAGGTAGTTGGCGATGCCTTTGGCATGCAGGAAAGGCAGGTGCGCCAGCTGCAGGTCGCGCGGACGCCAGCTCAACGACCAGGTGTCCACGGTGACCACAATGGCCTGGTACCCGGCCGCCACGGCGCGACCGACCAGCGACTCGGCCACTTCAGGGTCCCGGGGCCAGTACAGCTGAAACCAGCGGCTGGCATCCCCAGCCGCGGCTGCGACGTCTTCCAGCGTGGTCGATGACACTGTGGACAGCACGCTGGTCAATCCCAGTGCCCTGGTGGCCTGGATGACGGCGCGATCAGCGTCCGGGTGCACGAGTTCGAGCGCCCCGATCGGTGCGGTCAGGACCGGCGCGGTCATCGGCGTGCCGAGCACGGTGGTGGACAGATCCCGCTCGGTGACGCCGCGCAACATCCGCGGCACGATCCGCCAGCGGGCGAATGCCTCCCGGTTCGCTGCGACGGTCCGCTCGGTGGATGCCCCACCGGCCACGTAGCCGAAAGCCTCAGCCGGCAGTACGCGCTGTGCCGCAGCCTCCAACCCGTCGGCGGTCATCGGCAGCTGGGGTCGCTGCCCGGCCAGACCACGCAGGTAGATCTGTCGTGACAGGTCCCCGAAATGGGCCATAACGGGACCCTAAAGGGCGCCTAGCAACTGCCGGCAGCCGTCCAGCCCGGCCACCTGCAAGGTCCAGCCCGGACGGACGAAATGTGCCGGCTTGAGGAGCAGCCGGATCTCTGTGGCCATCACGCCGCGCCTGGCGCAAGTCTTGGCGCCGTCGGTGCGGTAGCCCAGCTTCTCGCTGACCCGTAGTGAAGCGGGATTGTCGGTGAACGCCCCGGAGCGCGCGGTGGTGGCCCCGAGGTGGTCGAAAGCAAGCATCAGCACGCCGGCGCGCATCTCGGTACCGAAGCCGTGGCGCTGGTGTGCGCAGCCCAGCCACGAGCCGGACGAGACCTCCCCGGTGATCGGGAACGCCTTGGCCGAGAGTCTCTGGGTGCCGATGACCTGGCCCTCGTAGCGGACCAGGAAGTTGACATCCCAGTCCGATGCGGTCAGCCGCGAGCGCGCCCCCCAGTGGTACTGCACGGTGCCGTGCACCAGATCGCTGGGCGCCTGGTCGGTCCAGGGGAACAGAAACGGCATTTCGTGCGGCGGGTGCACACCGCACAGCGCCAGCGCCGCCAGCTCGTACAGTCCGTCGTCGTCGTCCGGGCGCAGCGTCAAGCGAGGGGTTCGCAGCACCAGATGCCGTAGTGGCCAGGGGTCGGGCATTCACCCACGGTGCCACGGGTTACCGTCGGGCACCGTGCGCGCCATCAGTATCACCCAGTACGGCGGTCCGGAAGTATTGCAGCTCACCGAACAGCCGGATCCCACACCAGGTGCTGGTGAGGTATTGATCGACGTCGCCGCGACCGCGGTCAACCGGGCTGACCTGTTGCAGAGGCAGGGCCGCTACACCCCTCCGCCGGGGGCCAGCGAGATCATCGGGCTGGAGTGCGCCGGCACGGTGGCCGAGCTCGGCGAAGGTGTGTCCGGGTTGCGCGTCGGCGACGAAGTGTGCGCACTACTGGCCGGCGGGGGCTACGCCGAGCGCGTGGTCGCACCGGCCGGGCAGGTGATGCCGCTGCCACCCGGGGTCGATCTGATCACCGCGGGCGGCGTGCCAGAGGTGGCCTGCACGGTGTGGTCGACAGTGGTGATGCACGCCGGGCTCACCGCCGGGGAGCTGCTGCTGGTGCACGGCGGGTCCGGCGGCGTCGGTACCCATGCCATCCAGGTCGGCACGGCCCTGGGCGCGCAGGTCGCGACGACGGCGTCAGCGGCTCGGCTACCTCGCTGCGCGGAGCTGGGCGCGCAGATCCTGATCGACTACCACGAGCAGGACTTCGCCGAGCAGCTCCACGGCCACGCCAACGTCATCCTGGACAACATGGGCGCCAAGTACTTGTCGCGCAATCTCACGGCGCTCGCCCCGGACGGCCGGCTGGTGGTGATCGGCCTGCAGGGCGGCACCACCGCCGAGTTGGATCTCAGCGCCCTGCTGCCCAAGCGGGCCAGCGTCGCGGCCATCGGGTTACGCGGGCGACCAGTAGAGGGCCCGCACGGCAAGGCGGCCATCTGCGCTGACGTTGTCACCCGGCTGTGGCCGATGTTCGGCAACGGTCGGGTCAAGCCTGTCGTGCACGCGACTCTGCCGCTGGCGCAGGCGGCGCAGGCGCACCAGATGCTGGAGGCCGGCGGTGTCGTCGGCAAGATTCTGCTGACCATTCATGGTTAAGCGGGCACTCGTGCATAAAAGCGCGACACACCGGGCACCCGAGGAGGACACGCGCCGATTGGGCGGGTGGAGGAGGATGGGCTGATGAGCGAAGCGGATGAGCAGCAGGTCATCGTGGTCGGGCCGGACGGCGTGGCAATGCCAGGCACCGACTCCGCCGAGCCTGGCGGCACGGACGTCACGGACATGGTCGAGCAGCCCGCCAAGGTGATGCGGATTGGCAGCATGATCAAACAGCTGCTGGAGGAGGTACGGGCCGCGCCACTGGACGACGCCAGTCGCAACCGGCTGCGGGAAATCCATCAGTCCTCGATCCGCGAACTGGAGCAGGGCCTGGCTCCGGAGCTACGGGAGGAACTGGAGCGGCTATCGCTGCCGTTCAGCCACGACGCCACTCCCAGCGATGCCGAGCTGCGGGTTGCCCACGCTCAGCTGGTCGGCTGGCTGGAGGGCTTGTTCCACGGCATCCAGACCACGCTGTTCGCCCAGCAGATGGCCGCCCGGATGCAGCTGGAGCAGATGCGCCGCGGCCTGCCCGCCGGCATGGTGCCCCCCGGGATGCAGCCCGGCAGCCCGCCCGGAGAGCCCGGAACCCGAGGCACCGGCCAGTACCTCTAACCTGGCATGTCCGACTCACATGCACGGTGTGTCGCCGTCGTGTGCACACCGGTGTCAGCGGGCACAGTGACCGTCGGAGTACTTTCTGCTTTTCCCTCCTGCCCTCCCCCGTACGAGGTGTTTTGATGACCAGCGCCCTGCGTCTGAATTGCATCACGCCCCCGCACCTGCTCCGCAAGCTCCTCGAGAGCGACCAGCTGGACATTCGCGAAGCAGCCTTGAGTACCCTGCTGAGCAACGCTCGGTTGCAGGGTGAGCGTGTGGTACGGGCGTCGTTCGCTGGCACATCCGGCTCCCCGACCAACGGCCGACGCACCATCTTTGATTGCCAAAACCGTACTTATCTCCCCAGCGCAGTGCTGGCTCGATCGGAGGACGGGCCGGAATCCCCGGACCGCTCCGTCAACCGGGCATTCGACGGGCTCGGAACCACCCGGCAGTTCTACAAAGAGGTCCACGCGCGTGATTCTATTGACGACCGCGGGATGCGCCTGGACGGATACGTCCACCGCGGCAGGAACTACAATAACGCGTTTTGGGATGGCCAGCAGGTGGTGTTCGGTGATGGAGACGGGAAGGTCTTCACCGATTTCACCGGATCTCTCGATGTGATCGCCCATGAGTTGACGCACGGGGTCACAGAGCATGCCGCCGGACTTGAGTACCACACTCAATCGGGTGCCCTCAACGAGCACATGTCCGACGTTTTCGGTTCTCTGGTCAAGCAGTGGTCATATGAGCAATCAGCCGAGGAAGCGGACTGGCTCATTGGAAGCGAGATATTCACCCCGGCAATCGAAGCGGACGCCCTGCGTTCGATGAAAGCTCCCGGAACAGCATACGACAACAGCCTGTTCGGCAAGGATCCGCAACCCGATCACATGAGCAAGTTCGTTGACTTGCCGGACACCGAGGAAGGGGACAACGGTGGTGTTCACATTAATTCCGGGATCCCCAACAAGGCGTTCTACCTGGCTGCAGTGGGCATTGGCGGCTTCGCCTGGGAGGCTCCCGGACACATCTGGTATGAGTCCCTGAAGGCATCGAGTGCGAGAACTCAGTTCCAGGACTTCGCGGATACCACGTACTTCAAGGCCAAGGAACTGTACGGTGCACGCAGCGCCGAGCAGCAGGCTGTGCTCGCCGCCTGGCGAGAGGTCGGCATTCAGATCAGCGGCTTACCGGCGGCGGCAGGCGCTGGGGCCGGCGGGGACGGTCTGGCGGCGCTGGCTGCACAAGGCCACGCTTCGGCCTCCCGGCGACTGCGTGAAGGTTTCGGGTCAGCGCAGCGGTGATGGCATGAAGGTAACTCTGACGACGCATGGCGGGCTGGCGGCTGCGATCAACCTCGGCCTCCCACCGCTTGTCGTCAACACTGACAACCTTCCCGAGCCAGCCGCGGAGGAGCTGGCGCAGCTCGTGGCAGCAGCCCAGGCTGCCGAGCCACCTGCGCAAGCAGGACCCCGACATGCCCCGGATGCAATGAGTTACACGATCACCGTGGACGGTAATGGCCATCAGGTCGTTCTCGCCGCGACGGATACCACGATGTCACGGGAATTCGGTGCCCTGCTGGACTGGCTCGCACAACATTTCGCAGATTCCTAACCCGGCGTGTCGCGCTCCCGTGCACCGTGTGTCGTGGTGAGTTGCCGTCCTCCACGCTGCTTCCCCATGGTATTGGTCGTAGAACCCTGCCCGGCGCCAGCGGGTGTGGCCGGATGTGGGGTCTCGACACAGTGCCGATGCCCGCCTGGCTCTCCACCGATCCCTACCTGCCTGGCCGGACATCTCACCTCGGCAGCATCGCGGTGCACTGTGTGCCCCGGCCATGTACACCCGGCGTGGGCACCATCTGACGCACCCGCAACCCGAGAGCCCGGCCACCGCCCGAGTACCCTCGCGGATCGTGCAGCACTCTGCGACGGCACCCGAGATTTCGGAGGCCCAGGCGGCGCCGTCTCGCAGCTGGCCGCGGGCAGTCGGTGATCTAGCGGCGGGGTGGCGGCAACGTCAGCTGTGGGGACACCTGGGCTGGCAGGACATCAAGCAGGGTTACCGGCGCTCGGTGATCGGCCCATTGTGGATCACCATCAGCCTGGCCGTCCAGGCGATCGGGATGGGCATCCTCTACGCCGCGCTGTTCGGCCAGCCGTTGCACGACTTCCTGCCCTATCTGGCCGTCGGCCTGATCATCTGGCAGTTCCTGGCGGCCTGCATCAATGACGGTGCCGAGGTCTTCATCCGCAACGAGGGTCTGATCAAGCATTTACCGGCGCCCTTGAGCGTGCACATCTTCCGGCTGGTGTGGCGGCAACTGCTGTTCTTCGGGCACAACGTGCTGGTCTGGGTGGCGCTGATGCTGATCTTTCCCCCGCAGGCCCCACGAGCCTTCGGGTGGAGCAGCCTGCTGGCTTTTCCGGCGCTGGCACTGATCGTGCTCAACGGGGTCTGGGTGGCGATCCTGATCGGGATCATCGCCACCCGGTACCGGGATGTCCCGCCGGTGACCGGCAGCATCGTCACCTTGATGTTCTTCATGACGCCGATCGTGTGGGACTACGAGCAGCTGACCAGCACACCCGGCTCGGTCGGCGAGCGCGCCCGGCTGGCCGAGCTCAACCCGTTCCTGCACTACGTCGAGATCCTGCGACGCCCGATGATCGGTGAGTCCTTCGAACTCCGGCACTGGGTGGTGGCCCTGGCTATCACTGTGGTGGGGTGGGCGGTGGCGCTGGTGGTCCTGCGCAACTACCGGGCCCGAGTCTCCTACTGGGTGTGATAGCACAATGGTCTCCATCGACGTGAACGGTGCCTGCGTCGACTTTCCGATCTTCGACGCGAAAACCAGGTCGCTGAAGAAGGCTTTGCTGGGCACGATGGGGCGAGCCGGCGGCAAGATCGGGATCGACTCAAAGGTGCCGATCATCGAAGCACTCCGCGACATCACCCTGTCGTTGCGCGACGGCGACCGGGTCGGCCTGATCGGGCACAACGGGGCGGGCAAGTCCACCCTGCTGCGGTTGCTCTCCGGGATCTACGAGCCGACCAGGGGCACCTCGCGGATCGTCGGGAAGGTCGCCCCGGTCTTCGACCTCGGCGTCGGCATGGATCCGGAGATATCGGGCTACGAGAACATCATCATCCGCGGGCTGTTCCTGGGCATGACCCGCAAGCAGATGGAGGCCCGCACCGAGGAGATCGCCGAGTTCACCGAACTGGGCGACTACCTGTCGATGCCGCTGCGCACCTACTCGACCGGCATGCGGGTCCGCCTCGCGCTTGGGGTGGTGACCAGCATCGATCCGGAGATCCTGCTGCTCGACGAGGGCATCGGCGCGGTGGACTCGGCATTCCTGGAAAAGGCCCGGGACCGGCTCACCGCGCTGGTCGAGCGGTCCGGAATCCTGGTGTTCGCGTCGCACTCCGATGAGTTTCTCGTCGAGTTGTGCACCTCGGCGTTGTGGCTGGACCACGGGCAGATTCGGGAGCAGGGTGGCCTGCGCAAGGTGCTATCCCATTACAAGGGCAAGGACCCTTACGACAACCTCAGCAAAGAAGCCCTAGACCGCGTCCAGGAGGCCGCCAGATGACTGCCCACGCCGCATCGCGCATGCTCAGCGTGGTTATCCGGCCGGCTTTTACCACGCTGAGCCCGCTGAATGCGGGGTTCGCCAGATGAGCACTGTGATCGCCGTGGTGGTGACGCGGCATCGGCGTGACCTGCTGGCTAAGTCGCTGGCGGTGCTGGCTGAGCAGACTCGGCCGCCCGACCACCTGGTGGTGGTCGACAACGGGCCGGACGATCCCGCCGAGGGTGTCGTCGAGGACTGCCCCATCCCGTCCACCTACCTGCCCTCACTGCGCAACCTCGGCGGCGCCGGCGGCTTCGCGCTGGGCATGCTGCACGCCCTGGCGTTGGGCGCGCAGTGGGTGTGGCTGGCTGACGACGACGGGCGCCCCGCGGACGTCCGAGTGCTGCAAACTCTGCTTGAGGAAGCAAAGCGGCGGGACCTCGCGGTGATCTCCCCGGTGGTTGTCAACATCGACGACCCGGAACGGCTGGCGTTCCCGCTGCGCCGGGGCCTGACCTGGAAGCGGCAGCGAAGTGAGCTGGGAACTGACTTCCTGCCCGGTATCGCCAGCTTCTTCAACGGCGCGCTGTTCAGCGCCGACGCGCTGGACGTCGTCGGCGTTCCGGACTACCGGCTGTTCGTTCGGGGCGACGAGGTCGAGGCACACCGCCGGGTGGTCCGCGCCGGGCTGCGGTTCGGCACGACCTTGAAAGCCTCCTACGCCCACCCCGACGGCTCAGCGGAGTTCAAGCCGATGCTGCGCGGGCACTTCCACGCCCAAGACCCCGCCGACGAGGTCAAGCGGTACTACACCTACCGCAATCGCGGCTACTTGCTGTCCCAGCCCGGGATGCGCAGGATCGGGATGCTGGAGGTGTTCCGGTTCGGGTTGTACTTCCTGGGCACCAAACGCGACCCGCGGGCCTTCCAGCAATGGCTGCGGCTGCTCCGCCAGGGCCGCGCGGAGCGCTTCTATCGGTACTGACACCGGTACTGACACCGAGGCCCGGGACGGGGTGGCAAGCCACTGGTCCCGTTGGACTAGCCTCCTGCGCGTGCTGACCTCCGGGCACACCGATACCTCGCGCGGCCGGTCCGGCAGCAGCGATGACGACGCCACGGGTCACTCCCCCGGCCGTCACAGTCGCCACCGAGGAGGCGACCGCTCCCGCCGTCGACGGCGCTTCGCCGCCGCGGTGTTTGGACTGCTCGGTGTGTTGCTCGCGATCGCAGTGCCACTATTGCCAGTAGTCCAGGACACCACGACGATCACCTGGCCGGGTCCGGGGCCGCTCGCTGCGGTCAATGCGCCGCTGGTCAACTTTCAACCGCAGAGCCTGACCGCCGCGGTTCCCTGCGCGGCAGCAACCTCGGCGGACACGCGGTCGATACAGCCGGCGTCCCTGCTGGCTACCACCCCGCCTGGCTCAGCCGACGGTGCGGCCGTGGCGATGGTGCTGCAAGTGGCGGACGGAAAGCTGACCCTGATCAGTCGCGGCCAGGCGCTGGGCACCTTTTCCTTAGGCACCCTCCCCTTGGGCACCATCCCGGTGTCCCCGGAGGAGTGCATGATCACAATCTCCTCCGATGCCACCGGCACCACGGCTTCGGTCGGCCCGCACCAGTTCGTCACGGTCGATCAGGACGTTCGGCCGCAGGTGACCGGTATCTACTCGGCCCTCGACGACAAGCGTGACCCGGTCAAGGGGCTGGCGGTGCAGATCACCCCAGACACCCGCTTCCAATCCACCCCGCATCCGATCAAGCTCGCCGCGATGGTGCTCGCTGTGGTAGCCGTGTTGACCAGCCTGATGCTGCTGCATCGGCTGGACGGGCGGATCGGCCGCCGAGCGCCCCGGTTACTGCCGTGGGACTGGTGGCGCCCTACCGGG
>JALZCO010000248.1 GCA_030863015.1 Actinomycetota bacterium | reverse complement strand
ATCCAGGGCTACACCGGGCACCTGGCCATGTGGCGCAACCGCAGCCCGTATCGCCAGCCATTCCCGGAAACCGCCGACGCCATGTTCGCCGCCGGCGACGTGCCGTCCGCGATCGTCGTCTTCGTCGATGCCTGGACGGCCTACGGCGGCAGCCAGTTCGTCGACTCTCCCGGCACCGGGCGCTACCACAGTTACCTGTGCAACGAGATCGTGCCGTTCGTCGACGCCCACTACCGGACGCTGCCCGAGTGCGCGCACCGGGCGATCAGTGGCAAGTCCTCAGGCGGGTTCGGTGCCATGATCACACCGATGCTGCGGCCAGACCTGTTCGGTGCGCTGGCCAGCCATGCTGGGGACGCGCTTTATGAGCTGTGCTACCTCGCCGAGTTCGGTAAGTCGGTGCGCCATCTGCGCGACTACGACGGCGACATCGGCGCCTGGTGGTCAGACTTCCAGTCCCGGGCGGCGTTCACCAAGCCCGCCGACGAGGACCTGCTCATGATGCTGGGCATCTCCGCGTGCTTCTCCGCCGCCCAGGACGGCACACCGGAGCTGCCGTTCGATCCGTGCACTGGGGTGCTGCGTCCGGAGGTGTGGCAACGCTGGCTGGACTGGGACCCGGTGCGGATGGCGCCGCGATATGCCGACGCGTTGCGCTCACTGCGCGGGGTGTGGCTGGATGCCGGTACCCGCGACGAGTGGTACCTCGACCTGGGCGCGCAGGCGTTTCGCGACCAGCTGCGAGCCGCTGGGCTGCCCGACGAACGGGTGCACTTCGAGCTGTTCGATGCCGGCCACCGCGGGATCGATTACCGCTACCCGCTCGCGCTGGCATGGCTGTGTGGCCGGATCGCCGATCAACCTGCCTGATCATCGTGGCAACAACAGCAGCTTTCCGGTGGTCCGGCGGCTCTGCAGATCCTCGTGTGCGCGGTGGGCCTCGGCCAGCGGATACCGGCCACCGATGCTGATCCGCAGCGACCCGTTCTGGATCGCGTCGAACACCTCACCTGCTCGCCAGGTCAGTTCATCGCGGGTCGCAACATAATCCGCCAGCTTCGGCCTGGTGAGGAACACCGAACCGGCTGAGTTCAGTCGTTGGGGGTCCACCGGGGGCACCGGTCCGCTGGCCGCGCCGTAGAGCGCGAGCATCCCGCGTGGGCGAAGCGAGGCGAGGCTGGCGTCGAACGTCGACGCGCCCACCCCGTCGTAGACCACGGCGACGCCGTCACCACCGGTCAGCCGACGGACCTCACCAGCCACGTCGTCAACCTCGGTGTAGCGGACGACCTCCGCCGCCCCGGCCTCCCGGGTCAGCCGCTCCTTGTCGGGCGTGGACACGGTGCCGATCACTCGAGCACCGCGGGCGGTAGCCAGTTGGGTCAGCAGCAGGCCCATGCCTCCTGCCGACGCGTGCACCAGCACGGTATCGCCGGGCTGCACGGCATGCACGGACATCGTGAGGTAGTGCGCGGTCATGCCCTGCAGCAGGCTTCCCCCCGCGATCTCGAAGCCCACCCCTTGTGGCACCGGCACGGCCTGCTCAGCGGCCACCACGGCGAGCTCGGCGTAGCTGCCCGGGCTGGTCGCCCACGCCACCAGGTCACCGACCGCGAATTCACTGGTGTCGGGTCCTACCGCGGTGACGGTGCCGGCGCCCTCTGAACCGGGGATTAACGGCAGCGGCATCGGGTAGGCGCCGCTGCGGTGATAGGTGTCGATGTAGTTGACGCCGGCAGCGGCGAGCTCGACGAGCAACTGGCCGGGACCGGGCTCCGGGTCGGGTAGCTCGGCCAGCCGCAGGACTTCGGGACCGCCGGTCTCGGTGACCTGGATCGCGCGCATGGCGGCAGCCTACGAGTCGCTGACCAAGGCTCGCCGAGCCAGCCCGAGCGGCAAACACCCGGAACCGGCCAGGGTGTCGTGGAATTCGCGCAGTTCGCCGCTCCACTGTGCGAGCAGGCGCTCGATCTCCAAGCAGCCGGTCAGGTAGGAGGGAGCCTGCGTCGGCCAGGCGCAATACCGGTCGACTTCGGCTTTGGCGGTACCGGGGGACAGTGACGCGCGGGTGGCCAGGAATTCCTCAGCCTGCGCAGGATCCATGTCCCCGCAATGCAGGGCGGTGTCCACCACGATCCGGGCCGCGCGGAAGATCCGGAAGTCCAGGTGTGCAAGCTCGTGCGCCGGATCGGTGTAGTACCCCTGCGCGCGCATCATGCCCTCGGCGTAAAGCGCCCAGCCCTCCGCGAAGTAGCTGCTGCGGTGCACCGCCCGCACCGCCGGGGATCGATCGGCAGACCAGGACAACTGCCAGTGGTGCCCGGGGTAGGCCTCATGCACGGAGACCGTAGGCAGCTGCGCGCGGGCGTTGGTGCGCAGCCGCTGAGTGATCTCCTCCTCGGTGGCCCCATCCGGCGTGAATGGCACGAAGAAGTGACCGATGCGGGACCGGGTCAGTGCGGGTGGCTGCAGGTACGAGGCCACCGCAAGGATCGAGCGTTGAAAGGGAGGTGCCGGCACCACCCGGCACTGCTCGCCTTGGGCGAAAGTCACCAGCTCCCGGTCGGCGAGGAAGGCCCGCGCCCGCGCAGTCTCGGCGTCGTATTCCGCGCGCATCGCCTCCAGGGTGGGTGGGTGGTCGTCCTGCAGCGCTGCCATGGTGGCCCGCCAGTCGGGACTGCCGCCAGGCACCCGAGGCGCCAACTCCTGCATCTGTGCATCGAGCTCATCCCAGGCCGCGACGCCCCGGCGGTGCAGCTCACCGGCGCCGTAGTCGAGTAGCTCGCGCTGCTCCAGCAACGCCGAGTAGAGCGTGTCGCCCATCCGCCAGTCGCCGGTCGCCTGCTTGGCGAAGTCGGTGAGGAAGCCGCTCGTCTCCTCGAATGCCACCACCGCGGGCCCGGTCGCGTCCACCAGACGTGCCCGCAGCGCTGGGTCACTGACCTCGGCCGGCAGCGAGTCGCGAAGGAATGCGGGCCCGGTGGCAGCCTGCCCGAGAGCCCGGCGCACCAGCCGCGGCGCGGACAGCGTGGGGTCCAGATTCGCCCGGCATGACGCCAGCACCCCGGGCAGCTCAACCAGCCGGGACACCGTCGCGTCCACCAGCTCCGGTTCGGGGTGCAGCCGGTGCAGGAACGGCAGCAGCAAGCCGGCGAATACGGGGCTGAGGTACGTTGACGGGTCCCGCCGCCAGCCAGGCCACCCGGCTATCAGCAGCTCCCCACGCAGCCACGAGATGACGAGGTCCCGATCTATCCCGTCCGGTTCAGCCTCGAACCGCGCCAGCCACTGCGCGGCCTCCCGTTCGCGACGGTCGAAGGCGGCGGCGCTGAAGTCCCCGAGCCAGTAGGAGTACCCCGGCGCGCCGAGTGCGTCGGCATGCACCGGGTGCTGATCGAAGTACCAATCGAGGTAGCCGGCGATATGATCAGACGTAGGCTCTTGGCTCACGGTCCTCGAAACTATCCCACCCCTGGGCGATGGCCTCTACTGAGCTGCTGCCGCGTTGTCCTCGGTGGCTGGCCCATAGGCCGGCGCGGTGGTTAACCCGAGTGCCGTCAGTACCCGCGCAGGGTCAAGCGGCCCTACACATCGCAGTGCAATGCTGGGAGGCCGCGGCCTCCCCCTCGGTGCGGGTGACAACCCGGCATCGCGGCCTCCCAGCGCCCCCTGACCTCACCCTCCGGGGACTACGCATTGACGATGTCGGCGGTTCAGGAT
>JALZCO010000221.1 GCA_030863015.1 Actinomycetota bacterium | reverse complement strand
TGCTCAGCCAGCCGGGGATGACGCAGCTCGCCTCGGGCCAGGCGCTTTCCACCCAGCGCGGCCGTCATACGCTTGGCCGCCAAATAGACGGTGTCGCCTTCGGGCACGGCTACCTCCATCTGACGGGACGGCAACAGAGCCGCCGCTGCCATATATAGCCGGAAGGGCAGCGGCGATGATGCCGTTGCCTGGATGCAAGTGCGTACATCGCAACCTTTGTCAGGTGACGGCAGGCTCCTTGGCAGCACGACCGGGATCTGCCCGTAGCGGGGGTAATGTCGGTGCTGTCCGGTCTGATTGGTGGAGGAGGTCGTCGTGGGCACGCTGATCTCGGTGGTGATACTCGTGCTGCTGATCGGTGGTGGCGCGGCGTACTACCTCCAATACCGGCAGCTTTCACAGCAGCGCGAGCTAGAGGATTCGAAGGCTGAGGCCCGCCGCTGGGTGGAGCGCCTCGGTGGGCAGGTCCTCAATCTGGTCGGTACCGACCAGCCCTCCAAGCAGGCTCTCGCTGACGCTGCGGAGCGCTACACGGCCGCCGGCTCCCAGATGGAGTCCGCACGGACCGCGGCACAGTGCCGCCTGGTGACCCAGACGGCCTTGGAAGGGCTCTATTACGTGCGAGCCGCCCGCACGGCGATGGGTATGGACCCGGGGCCTGATCTGCCGTCGGTACCGGGTCAGGCCGCCGCCGGGTCGGTCACCGAGGACCGCGCCGTTGAAGTCGAGGGCCACGACTACGCAGCCTCCCCGCATCCCAGTGACCGCACGCCGCACTACTACCCAGGCGGTCGGGTGGCTGGCCGGCCGGTACCGCGGGGCTGGTACAGCGAGCCCTGGTGGAAACCAGCACTGATAGGCGGCGCGTGGGGTCTGGGCTCGGTACTGCTGTTCAGTGCGATGTTCTCCGGAATGAGCGGGATTCCCGCCGCGGCGGCATGGGAGCAGGGCTATGACGCCGGGCAGGCTGACGCCATGTCCGACGGCGGTGCAGATGGCGGTGCCGACGGCGGTGGAGGCGACTTCAGCGGTGATGGCGGCCACCCCGGCGGGGACTTCGGTGGTGGCGGCTGGGGTGGCGGCGACT
The DNA here is from genome assembly GCA_030863015.1 of Actinomycetota bacterium. Lineage (GTDB taxonomy): Bacteria > Actinomycetota > Actinomycetes > Mycobacteriales > Pseudonocardiaceae. The sequence continues at coordinate 8,839 of JALZCO010000221.1, read as the reverse complement.
TCGGCGGTGGCGACTTCGGCGGCGGTTTCTAAGGCACTGGCCGTTGCTGGCAACGAGGACACCAGTAGAGGTTTCGCCCGGCGTGCGCGGTGCGTGCCACCGCCGTACCACATACCAGACAGGGCGCCCCGGCCCGGCGGTAGACGTAAACCTCGCCGCCGTGGCGGTCCTGCCGAGCAGGACGACCGGTAAGCATTGGGTCATGCGCCGGCCGCACGGTATCGATCTGCCCGCGGCGCACCCCCTCGTTCATCAGCTCGACGAGGTCCGACCACAGCGCCGACCACTGATCAGCGCGCAGCTCGCAACCCGGCTGCAGCGGATCCAGCTGATGGCGGAACAGCACCTCAGCGCGGTAAACGTTGCCGACGCCGGCCAGGACCGATTGGTCCATCAGCAACGTGGCCAGTGCAGCGCGGGACCGGGAGATCCGCGCCCACGCCCGGTCCGGGTCCGCGTCGCGACGCAGCGGGTCGGGTCCCAGCCGGGCACCCACCGCTGCCATGTCGGCCTCGGTGACCAACTCGCACACCGTTGGGCCGCGCAGATCAGTCCAGTGGGTAGGGCCGACTAGACGCATCCGCACCTGACCGCGGGACGGCTGCACGGGCAACGGCGCCTCGGTGAATGCACCATAGAGACCCAGGTGAACATGGACCACGAGATCCGGCGTGTAGACGTGGAACAAATGCTTACCCAGCGCCTCGGCGCGGTGCAGCACACGTCCGTCCAGTACCGCGGCCGCACTGGCGAAGCGACCCTGTGGGCTGGACACCGCCACCGGTGATCCGCCGTAGCACTGCTGATGCCGCCGAGCCAACCGGTGCGTCGTATGACCCTCCGGCATCGCGAGCTCAGTGCCTGGACAGCGGGGGCGGCTCCCCGGTGGATTCGAAGTCCGAGATCTGCCTGACTCGGCGGGAGTGCCGCTCGCCTCCGGAGAATGGTGTGTTGAGGAAAGTCTCGACGATCTCGGCTGCTTCGGCGGGGCTGTGCATCCGGGCGCCGATGCCCACCACGTGAGCGTCGTTGTGCTCGCGGGCCAGCTTGGCCGTATCGGTGCTCCAGGCCAGCGCGGCACGACATCCCCGAACCTTGTTGGCGGAAATCTGCTCGCCGTTGCCCGAGCCGCCGATCACCACACCCAGGCTCCCCGAATCGGCCACCACTCGGCGGGCCGCCTCGATACAGAACGGCGGATAGTCGTCGTCTGCGTCATAAGCCTCAGGGCCGACGTCCACCACGTCGTGCCCCAGACTGGTCAGGTGCTTCACCAGGAAGCTCTTGAGCTCGAAGCCAGCGTGATCGGAACCGAGGTAAACGCGCACGGTGTGCAACATTGCCATATCGCAGATCACCGGATGAGGAGGGCACAGGTTTGCGCCGGGAACACATCCAGGACGGCTACGACGTCCGGCTGGAATGGGGTCGGGAAGGAGTAGCTCTGCTGGGAGCACACTGTGCGGTGGTGGTGATTGTGGACGTGTTCTCGTTCTGCACGGCCGTAGACGTGGCCGTCGAACGCGGAGCCGCCGTACTACCGCTGCCCTGGGGCGACGAGCGCGCCCTCGACGCCGCACAGCGTGCCGGTGCGGTACTGGCCGGTCCCCGTGGCTCGCAGGGTTTTTCGCTGTCGCCAACCTCGCTGCAGATGGTGCCCGCCGGGACGGGGCTGGCGCTGCCCTCTCCCAACGGTGCGACGCTGTGCGCGCTCGCGCAGCGCACCGGCGCCCACGTGCTCACCGGGTGCCTTCGCAACGCGGCCGCGATCGCCCGCACCGCCCATCAGCTGGCTGCCGGCGGTCCAATCGGGCTGATACCCGCCGGTGAGCGATGGGAGCTGCCTGGTGAACCGATGCGGCCCGCGCTCGAGGACGCCGTCGGGGCGGGCGCGATCGCCGAAGTGCTACCCGGGGCGTTCTCGCCGGAGGCAGAACTGACCGCTGCAGGGTTTGGCGCGGCACGCTCGCGCGGTCTGCACGGTGTCCTCGCGGCCAGCGCCTCCGGGCGTGAGCTAGCCGCCGACGGGTTCACCACCGACGTCGCGCTGGCTGCGGCGTACAACGCCAGCGAGGTCGCACCACGGCTGCAGGGTGGGGTGCTCACCGCATGAGAGCGCGGTGGATCGAGCTGGCCGATGGCGTGCTGGTGCGCCGGTATGCCGAGTTGGATCTCTCAGTGGGCCTGGTGATCGGGGACCAAAGCTGCCTGGTCGTGGACACCCGCAGCGATCCCGCTCAGGGCGCTGAGCTGCACACCGCCATCCGCGAAGTCACCCGCCTGCCTTGGAGCGTGGTGCTCACCCACGGGCATTTCGACCACTGCCTGGGCACTGTGGCCTTCCTGCCGGCCCCGGTATGGGCACACCCTCGGTGCCGCGACGACCTTGCCAGGGGCGGCGCGGCGCAGCACGCCGAGGCACTCGCCTGGGCTCGGGCACACCGCGCGCTGGTGCGTCCTGTGGTCCCCGATCACCTGGTCGCCGAGCAAGCCGAAGTCGACCTCGGTGGTCGACAGGTGCTGTTGACCTATGCCGGACTTGGACACACCGATCACGACATCGCGGTGTGGTCACCCGACGCGGGTGTGCTCTTCGCTGGGGATCTCATCGAGCAGGGCGCCGACCCGGACTTCACCGACGCCTATCCGCTGGAATGGCCGGCCGCTGTCACAAAGCTACTCCAGCTCAGCCCGCGCATCGTGGTCCCAGGTCACGGCGACCCAGTGGACGGCACGTTCGTCGGCGCACAACGCGATGAACTGGCTAGCCTGGCCGCTGTGTGCCGGGCCGTACTGGCCGACGAGCTGGACCGTGACGGCGCGGTGTCGGCGTCACCATTCGGTCCCTCAACCACTCTTGCCGCACTGGCCAGGCTCTAGTTCAGTTCCTGATGTACGGGGAGCATGGCGAACTGGGGCAACCCTGCAGCGCAATCCGGGGTATGCCTCCATGCCGGGGGACGCGACGGCGGGTTAGGAGAAGTCGGGCTCTTCGTGCCGGGTTCGCTTGAGCTCGAAGAAGTGCGGGTAACTGGCCAGTAGCAGAACGCCATCGAAGATCTTTCCGGCCTCCTCGCCGCGCGGGATCCGGGATAACACCGGACCGAAAAAGGCAACCCCGTCCACGTGAATGGTGGGGGTCCCGACGTCCAACCCGACCGGGCCCATGCCGGCCTCGTGGCTGGCCCGCAGCTCCTCGTCGTACTCGGTACTGTGCGCAGCCGCGGCCAGCTCCGCAGGCAACCCCACCTCGGCCAGTGCGGCAGTGATCACCTCATCGACGTCCTTGTTGCCCTCATCGTGGATTCGCCTGCCCATCGCGGTGTACAGCGGATCGAGCACCTTCTCACCATGATCGCGGGCCGCGGCGATGCACACCCGAACCGGTCCTCGACTTTGATCCATCAACTTGCGGTAATCCTCGCTGAGGTCGCGGCCCTCGTTGAGCACCGACAGGCTCATCACCCTGAAGTGCACGTCGATCTCCCGCACAGTGGCGACCTCGAGGATCCATCGGGAGGTGATCCACGCCCACGGGCACCGCGGGTCGAAGTAGACGTCAACCTGGGCGGGACGCGGCTCGGTTCGGGCTGCGGCGCTGTAGCCGGCGGTCACGGTCATCGCACTCTCCGTTCGGTGTCCTGTGCTACAACCCATCCGGGTAGTGACGTCTTCCCTGCGCCTAACTTCCTGCAGGCAATCCGCGCCCATGATTGGATGCGTAGGAATCTCGAACCGACATCAGAGGTGATCTGTGGCTGTCCCCAACCTCACCCAGGAGCAGGCTGTCGAGCGCGCCGCCCTGCTCGACGTCGACTCATACACCGTCGAGCTCGATCTCACCGACGGCGCCGGCAAACCGGGTGAGGGGACGTTCCGCAGCACCACCACGGTCGACTTCTCATGCCGTACTCCAGGCGCGTCGAGCTGGATCGACGTGGTGGCTGCCCGGGTCAGCTCAGCGACCCTCAACGGGGCAGTGCTGGACATCGACGGCTACGACGAGGCCAACGGGATCACCCTGCCGGAGCTGGCCGCTGGCAACGAGGTCGTCATCGAGGCCGACGGCCGCTACATGAACACCGGCGAGGGGCTGCACCGCTTCACCGACCCCGTCGACGGCAGTGTCTACCTCTACAGCCAGTTCGAGACCGCCGATGCGAAGCGCATGTACGCCTGCTTCGACCAGCCCGACCTCAAGGCGGTGCATCGCGTCCGGGTGGTAGCGCCCGCCGGCTGGGTAGTGATCTCCAACGCCCCCTGCCAGTACACCGAGGACACCGCCAGCGGGGCGGTCCGCCATGTCTTCGCCGACAGTGCGCGAATCAGCCCCTACATCGTGGCGCTGGTCGCCGGCCCCTACGCGCGCTGGACCGACGAGTACACCGACGATGAGGCGACGATCCCGCTGGGCATCTACTGCCGCGCCTCGCTGGCCGAGCACATGGATGCCGACCGCCTGTTCAACGAGACCAAGCAGGGTTTCGGCTTCTACCACCGGGCCTTCGGGGTGCGTTACCCGTTCGACAAGTACGACCAGTGCTTCGTGCCCGAGTTCAACGCCGGCGCGATGGAGAACGCCGGCTGCGTGACTTTCCTGGAGGACTACGTCTTCCGCAGCCGGGTCACCCGCTTCCTCTATGAGCGGCGCTGCGAGACGGTGCTGCATGAGATGGCCCACATGTGGTTCGGCGATCTGGTGACCATGCGCTGGTGGGATGATCTGTGGCTCAACGAGTCCTTCGCTACCTGGGCCTCGGTGCTCTCCCAGGCTCAGGCCACCGAGTACACCGGCGCGTGGACCACGTTCGCGACCGTGGAGAAGGCCTGGGCCTACCGGCAGGATCAGCTGCCGTCCACGCATCCGATCGCCTGTGACATCCCTGACGTGCAGGCCGTCGAGGTCAACTTCGACGGCATCACCTACGCCAAGGGCGCCAGCGTGCTGCGCCAGCTAGTCGCCTACGTCGGGCTGGAGGAGTTCCTCGCCGGCCTGCGGATCTACTTCACCCGGCACGCCTGGGGTAACGCCACGCTCACCGACCTGCTGGCCGCGCTGGAGCAGGCGTCCGGTCGTGATCTGTCCGGTTGGAGCGCCCAGTGGCTGGAGACCACCGGGCTCAACACGCTGCGGCCGGAGTACACCGTGGACGGTAACGGCGCCTTCGCATCGTTCGCGGTGCTCCAGGGTGGTGCCAGCCCCGGGGCTGGAGAGCGGCGCACGCACCGCCTCGCCGTCGCTATCTACGACTCACCCCCCGGTACACGTGCTTTGGTACGCACTCACCGGTTGGAGCTTGATGTCAGCGAGCAGCGCACCGAGGTCCCCGGACTGATCGGAGTACCCGCGGGTCAGCTGGTACTGGTCAACGACGACGACCTCACCTACTGCCTGATGCGGCTGGATGAGAAGTCGCTGGAGACTCTGGTCACTCGAATCGGCGACATCACCGAGTCGCTACCACGCACGCTGTGCTGGTCGGCGGCCTGGGAGATGACTCGCGACGCTGAGTTCAAAGCCAGGGACTTCGTGGCGCTGGTACTGGGGGGCTTACCCGCCGAGACCGAAGTAGGCGTCGTGCAGCGGCTGTTGCTGCAGGCGCAGACCGCACTGTCCTCCTACGCCGAGCCACGCTGGGCCATCGAAGACGGCTGGCCGCAGTTCACCCGCACGCTGATGGACCTGGTCAGCGCCGCTGTCCCTGGCTCTGACCACCAACTCGCGCTGGTGAACACGCTCACCACGTCGCTGCTGGGCAAGCCGGAACTGGACGCGCTGGCGGGCTGGCTGGCCGGCGAGGGTGTGCCCGAGGCGCTCACGGTGGACACCGACCTGCGCTGGCGGCTGCTGCAGGCGCTGACCGCGCACGGTGTGGTGGGGGAGAATGAGATCGCCGCCGAGCAAGCCCGTGATGCCACCGCTACCGGGCAGCGGCAAGCCGAGCGCGCGCTGGCGCTGGTGCCCACCCCAGCAGCCAAGGAACGGGCCTGGCAGCGGGCGATGCGCGACGACGAGCTACCCAACGCCATCAGCGAAGCGATCATCAGCGGGTTCAGCCACTACGCGCAGAAGCAGCTACTCAACCCCTACCTGGATCGGTACTTCGACGAGATCGCCGAAGTATGGGATCGCCGGACCTCCGAACGCGCCCAGTCGTGCGTGCTCGGGCTGTTCCCGTCGTGGGTGGTCGAGCAGCGGTGCGCAGACGCCGCGAATACTTGGCTTGAGGCCGGTGACCGCCCGGCTGCGCTGCGCCGGCTGGTCTCGGAGGGCCGGGCTGGTGTGGTCCGGGCGCTGGCCGCACGCGCCTTTGACGCCAGCGGGACAAACGATCAGGTGGGGTAGAACCACTCCCGCTGCGTTTCAGCGAGCATCACGGAACCGGGCACAGCTGGATCCGCCTGCTCCGTGACCCAGTCCTCGGGCCGGATCCGCTCCGGAAGGACGTCCCACTTCACCCCGGGTTCGGTAAGGCCGGCCGGCACATTGCGCCGCTGTCCGACACCGGCCCGCTTTCTCTTCGGCGCCGGTGGCCCAAACTCCACCACAGACTCGACCACTACAGAGATGGTGACCGTCGCCGCGAGACGGACCCGGCGCGAACGAAATTCGGCGTGGGATGTCGCTCGAATCTCCGTCACACGATCGAGTGTGCGGCCAGTACATAGCTCGATGCCAGACAGCATTAGGAGTCTGTTTGCTCCGCCAGAATTCGCAGGCCCGAGGTCAAACCACCAGTGAGGTCGCCCTCCTGGAACGAGGAGATCATGCTTTCCACTGCGAGCTTGCACACCCGATCGGGAAGCCGCTGATAAGCATTGCGGCCGGTGACCACTTCGACTACCCGCTGGCCGGGTGAGACGGCCACCAGCACTGCATCGTCGGCCTGACCGCCCATCAGCTCGTGCAGCTCCTCGGTCCGCGCCCGAGTATCAGGGCCCAGATCACCGAGGTACACACTGAAGTGCAGGCCCGCGCTGCGATTGGCTCGGGCCAGTGCGTCGTCGAGCGCCCTCAGCTGCGATTTGCTGAAGGGCAGGGTAGGCAGCACCGGTGTGATGTGCCGGGCGGCGGAGATCCGTCCGGTGCCGACCATGACCTCGCCGAGCGCGAGCTCCTGCTGCTCATCGTCTGGGCGGCTTCCGTCCCGCCGTGCGAGCTCGCCATGCTGCTCATTACCAGTGGCCACGAGCACCTCCCCGGGCGGCACGTGCTCTCTGAGGGCTACCGTCTTGCAGTGCCTCCGGGTTCGCCGTCCACAGCACTGGCGGGTAATTCCAATCCTCGCCGGGGCGGTAACGACGAGGCCGGACGAAGTTGGGCCGCAACGTCAGCAGCCCCAGCAGCACCAGAATGGCCAGCGGAACGCCCGCCAGGACGAGGATCATCTCCAGGGACGTCACAGGATCACGGTAGCCGACCGCAACATACCCTCGCCTCACCCAGGTGGGCGCCTGGTGGGAGCCGCCTGCCTCAGGCGGCCTCGCCAAGGTAGGGCAACCACAGCGGGTCGGCGTCGGGCACCGTGGCCAGCAGCCGCCAGTGCTGCCCGCGCGGGGGGCGGGGCACCACCCGCAGCTTCCATCCCAGTTCGCTGAGCAGCCGGTCGGCCTTGCGGTGGTTGCAGCGGGCGCAGCAGGCCACGCAGTTCTCCCAGCAATGTTCACCGCCGCGGCTGCGCGGCACCACGTGATCGATGGTCTCCGCCCGGGCTCCGCAGTAGCTGCACCGGTAACGGTCGCGGTGCATCAGCGCCGCCCTGGTCATCGGTACCCGCGCCCGATATGGCACTCGCACGAAGGTACGCAGCTTGATCACCGAGGGGACCACGACGTTGGCTGTCGCCGAGTGCAGCACCAAGCCCTCAGCGTCGCCGTGCACCACGTCAGCTTTTGCGCACACCACCAAGACAATTGCTCGGCGCAACGGCAGCGCGGTCAGCGGTTCAAAGGTGGCGTTGAGCAGCAATACGCGCCGGCGCCCGCCGGCCAGCGCGCCGGTGGCGGTGGCCTTGTCTGCCCTGACAACAGTGGTATCGAGGAGCCCGGTTGAGGTCCCTAAGCGCGAGGCGGTCCGCCAGGCCGCCCCCGCTGGGTGACCCTCCGGGCTGGGTTGTCGGTCATGCACGCGACCACCTCCGGCAAATGCGCGCCACTAGTGCACCATGAAGGCGGCGATCGCGCACGTGTCTGATGTTGACACGTGTCAGTGACCACCGATCGAGCCAACCGCGACGCGGGGTGATTAGACGCCGGGCTACAGTGCCCCCCCGTGGATGTAACTGAGGCCGCGCCTGCCCCGAGCCCGGTGGGCCACTACCCGGCGGCACAGCGGTTGGACCTGATTGAGCACGTGCACGGGCGCCCGGTAGCTGACCCTTACCGCTGGCTGGAGAACCCGGCCGACCCGCGCACCGTCAGGTGGACGGCCGAGCAGGACAAGCTGGCCCGCGAGACGCTGGATGCGTTGCCCGGACGGGCGGCGCTGGCTGGAGAGCTCGAGCGGCTGCTGTCCACGGGGCGGGTATCGGTGCCGGTCTGGCGCAACGGTCGGGCTTTTTTCACCCGCCGGGAACCGGACGGGGAGCACGCGGTGCTGTACGTACGGGAGGCCGGGCCGGACGGCGGGATGGCCGACCGGGCGCTGGTGGATGTGATCGCCCTCGACCCTTCCGGGCTGACCACGCTGGACTCATGGAGCCCGAGCCAAGAGGGTGATCGGCTCGCCTACCAGATCTCCATCGGTGGCGACGAGGAATCCGCGCTACACGTGATCGATGTGGCTACCGGAGACGAGCTCGACGGCCCGATCGAGCGCTGCCGGTACTCACCCATCGGG
>JALZCO010000201.1 GCA_030863015.1 Actinomycetota bacterium | reverse complement strand
GAAGTAGCCGCCGTAGGCCTCGGCGAGCGCCTGCGGGTAGACCTGCAGGGCGCGCTCCTGAGCCGGTCCGGCCGGCCGAGCCATCGCCTGGACCGTGCACTCCGCGGCAAGCCCGGCCGACTCCATCGCGTAGGCGATGCCCTCGCCGTTGAACGGATTCACCATGCCGCCGGCGTCCCCGACCAGGAGCAGACCCGCACGGTAGTGCGGGATGCGATTGAAGCCCATCGGTAGAGCGGCGCCAGCAACCTTGCCGGTGGCATTGCACTCCCGGAAGCCCCATTCCTGCGGTGTTCCGTCCAACCAGGACCGCAGCAACGCCCGGTAATCGGTCTTGCCGTAGGCCTTGGAGGTCGACAGGATTCCCAGGCCGACATTGGAGGTCCCGTCGCCCATGCCGAAGATCCAGCCGTACCCGGGCAGCAGCTTGGGCTGGCGCGGATCGGTGTGGTCCCACAGTTCCAGGTGGCTTTCCAGAAAGTCATCGTTGGTGCGGGGGCTGGTGTAGTACCGACGCACCGCCACACCCATCGGCCGGTCGGTGCGCTTTTCCATGCCCAGGCTCAAGGCGAGCCGGGCGCTGACCCCGTCGCAGGCCAGCGTGAGCGGGGCGCGGTAGGCCACCGGCTGCTTGTCCGGGCCCTGCCGCCCGCGCACGCCGGTGACCCGTCCAGTGCGCTCGTCGGTGATCGCCTCGGTGACCGTGTTGCACTCGTGCAGCCGGGCACCGGCCTTCTCGGCGTGCCGTGCCAGCATCTCGTCGAAGTCCAGCCGCTGGCGGACCGCACCGTATGGCGGGAAGCTGGCCAGATCGGGCCAGGGAAGCTCGATCGTCACTCCGCCGCCTACCACCCGCAGACCCCGATTGTGCAGCCAGCCTGCCTCGGTACTGGTGTCGATGCCCAGGTCGATCAACTGCTTGACACCGCGCGGAGTCAGGCCGTCCCCACACACCTTGTCTCGGGGAAAGGTCGACTTCTCCAGCAGCAGTACGTCGAGGCCGGCCCGGGCCAGGTACGCCGCGGCCGTTGAGCCTGCGGGTCCGGCCCCCACCACGATGACGTCTGCGGCGTTGTCACTGGCGCCCGCTCGGCTGACCATCGACGCTCCTCGAGTGTTCAGTTGATCCCTTGACCCCTCGGGACTGCCCGGAGCCCGAGTGTAAGCGCCAGCATCCTGTGTTCCCCGAACTCAGGGCGGTCCAGGAGCCGGGGTCGCGGGTTTGACCGCCCGATGCAGGGCGACGATGCCGCCGGTGAGGTTGAGCCACTCGACGTCGGTCCAGCCCGCGGCGACCACCCGTTCGGCAAGTCCGCGCTGGTCGGGCCATGCCTGAATGGACTCGGCGAGGTAGACGTAGGCCTCCGGGTTGCTGCTCACCCGCCGGGCGACTGCCGGCAACGCGCTCATCAAGTACTCCAGGTACACCGTGCGAAATGGCCGCCACGTGGGGGTGGAGAACTCGCAGATCACCAGCCGGCCACCGGGCCGGGTGACCCGGGCGAACTCGATCAGCGCGGCGTCGGGGTCGGCCACGTTGCGCAGGCCGAAGGAAATCGTGACCGTGTCGAACACGCCGTCGGCGAAAGGCAGGGCCAGTGCGTCGGCTCCGACCAGCGGGACCTTGCGATGCCGACCGGCGCGAAGCATGCCCAGGGAGAAGTCTGCGGCCACGCACCAGGCACCGGCGCGGGCGAACTCGACGGTGGAGACGGCGGTACCCGCGGCCACGTCGAGCACCCGCTGCCCTGGTCCCGCACCGAGGGCGACCCGGGTGCATCGCCGCCACCACCGATCCTGACCGAACGACAGCACGGTGTTGGTCAGGTCATAACGGCGGGCCACCCCGTCGAACATCGCAGCGACGTCGCGAGGGTCCTTGTCGAGTCCAGCTCTCGGCACAGCGCCCACCCTACGGCTGGCGGATCTTCAAGTACCGCCAACACCCGGTGGGGAAGTCGTTAACCACTGCCAACCCGGCGGCGCAACCACCAGGCGGCCGGCGCGACCAGCATCCACAGCACGCCCACTGTGATCGCCGCAGGCACCACACCAGTCGCCCAGGTCCGCCCGGCAACCCGCACCCGCTCGGGATCGGCGCTGTCGTATTACACCCGCACCAGCTGCCCCACCTGCAGCCCCGACGGGTAGGCCACTCCCTCCTCCGGGTTGTACACCTGACCGTCAGGTATGGCGAACTGCACCAGCGTCCGCGTCGGGGTCACCGCGAGCACCTGGGCCGTGGCGTGGCCGGTGCGGGCGTCGATCTTGGCGTCATCCAGGGCCGCTCCCGCCAGCGCCAGCACAACGAGTCCGGTCAGCACAACGGCTGCGGCGAGCAGTACCCAGGACACCCGCCTGCGCCGTAGCCCGAGGTCGCGGGTTCCGGTCAGGGCAGCGGTCATCCGGCCGAGAGTAGCCGCCGTGGCCATCGATCGACGCGCATCCGCGACACCCGATAAGCGCTATATACGCTGACGCCGTGACCACCGCTCCGCTCACCGATCGCATGGTGGTGCGCTCGCATCTGGTGCCAGGGGGTGTCGACCTGCTCGACCTGCTGCCCTCCCCACGCGGGGCACTGTCCTGGGTGCAAGCCGGTGAGGGATTGGTGGCCTGGGGTGAGGTGGCCCGGGTGTGCAC
>JALZCO010000170.1 GCA_030863015.1 Actinomycetota bacterium | reverse complement strand
CGACCAGGCCGTGCACCGCCACGCCGAGCCGCCCGGCGCAATGCACGGTGGCGGCGGCCAGCGCCAGCGAGTCGGCACCTCCCGAGCAGGCCACCACAATGACGTCCCCGGTCCGGTGCGCGGTGAGGAACCGGCGGACCGCGCTACGCACCTCGTTGATAGCCGGGTGCAGTCTCAGGCCATTCGGTACAGCCACGCCGCCGGGTCGATGATCTCGGCGCGAGTGGGCAGTGTCTCGGGCGAAGTCCACACTGCATTGAACCCGTCCATGCCGGCCACGTTCACCACATGCCGGGTAAACGCCGCGCCCTCGGCGTACTGGCGCAGCTTGGCGTCAATGCCCAGCAACGCCCGTAGCACCCGCTCGCCGAGACCACCGCCCTGGCGGCGGGCGGTGAAGCGCTGACGGATCAGCCGCACCGAGGGCACCACCGACGGTCCCACGGCGTCCATCACATGGTCGGCGTGCCCTTCCAGCAAAGTGGCCAGCGCGAGCAGCCGCTCCAGCACCGCCCGCTGTTCAGGGCCCTGTAGCAAAGCGAGCACACCGAGCGCGTCCGATGCCTCTCCGCGCCGGGCACCGCGCAACGCCGCGGGCAACCTGCCGACCATCTTGGCCAAGGTCTCCGGGTCCTCCGCGGTGGCGACGAAAGCCTGTACCTGGGCGGCGAAATATCCCCGCAACCACGGCACAGCGTTGAACTGCAGCCGGTGAGTGGCCTCATGCAGGCACACCCACATCTGGAATTCATCCGTCGGCACATCCAGCGTCGAGCCAATGGTGATCACGTTGGGGGCGACCAGCAGCAACCGTCCCGGGTCCTCGGACGGTCCACCGAAGGGGTCGTACTGCCCTAGTACCCGAGAACCCAGGAACGCCAGCGCGACCCCAGTCTGCACACCTGCGGTGGTGGCCAGCAAGCGGCGCGCCCGCACGTCGGGAACCCGGTAGTCGGCCAGCAGTCGAGACAGGCCCTCCGTCGCGGCTAACACCCACCCCGGGCGGTCCACCACATCGGCGGGTCGCGGTGCGTTGCCGTCATGCAGCCCGGTCAACTCCCGCACGTGGTGCTCCGCAGTGATCGAAAGCTCGCGCAACCGGCGCACCGCCGCCGTCGCCTCTTCGGTGGGCACCGCAGGCCCGGGCGGCAGCAAGCGTTGGGCGGTGACCGCCGCAACAGCCCAGTCGATCGGGGAACCGGCGGGGACTTGCCCAGCGTCCCCAAATGCCGGCGATGTGTCCAGCGCGGGATATCCCATAGTCCCGACGGTAACAGCGGACTAGCGGCAACCACAGGATCGCAGGGTCGCGGCCAGGGCATCCAGCCGCGGACGGACCGACACCGGATTGGGCCCGTTGGACAGCAGGGCGAACACCAGCACCCGACCTTCGGCGTCCAGCACGGTGCCGGCGAGGCTGTTGACACCGGTTAGGGTGCCCGTCTTGGCCCGGACCCAGCCTCGGCCGCCAGCAGTGGGCCCGGCGTAGCGCTCGGCCAGTGTGCCGCTGCTTCCGGCCACCGGCAGTCCCACCAGCATCGGTCGCAGTGCGGCGGTTCGCTGCTGGGACTCATCGGGGTCGGCGGCTGCACTGAGCAGGTCGGTGAGCAGCCTCGCTGGAACCGCATCCTGGGCCGACAGACCGCTGCCGTCCATCAGGGTGGCGCGGCTGGTGTCGAATCCGTGCTCACCCAGCACGGTGAGCACCGCCTGTGTCGCCCCGGAGAACGACGGCTGCACACCGGTCACGCGGGCCACCTCGCGGGCCAGTACTTCGGCGAGCACGTTGTCCGATTTGCTGAGCGTGGTGGCGACCAGGTCCTCAACAGCTGGGGATGACACCACGCCGAGCACCGCGGCCCCGGGCGGGGCGCTGCCCAACGCAACCGTGTCAGGATCGGCTCCCAGCCGGCGGGCCAGTTCCGCCGCCGCGGCGGTCGCTGGCTCCGCGGCCCGCGGTGACACCTCCTCGGTGGGATCGGAGCGAGCCCCGTCGAGCATCACCGGTGCGATCGGAGCGATGTATCCGCCGGCCACGTCGGCGGGCAACCAACCCGGCGCCATCGGATCACCGACGTATCGGTGCACGTCAACCAAGACCCGGTGCACCGGGCCGAGGGCGGCCGCCTGCACCTGGTCGACCAGGTCGTCAAGCCGCGCCGCACCGGGGTAGACGGTCACCGTGCTGGGATCCGCCGCGGACAGCGTCGGATCGCCGCCACCGACCAGCACGACGGTGCCGGGTTCGGAACCGGCCAGGACGGTGGTACGCAACTGCGCCTGGTGGTCCAGTGCGAGCAGGGCGGCCGCGCAGGTGAGAAGCTTGACGGTCGATCCGGGCACCAGCGCCGCCCCCGGATCCCGCTGCCAGAGCACCGCGTCGGTCGCCGGGTCGACCACCTGACCGG
>JALZCO010000156.1 GCA_030863015.1 Actinomycetota bacterium | reverse complement strand
CGTGATGGCCGCGCGTACCTCCTCCTCGGTGACCAGCCGCTTCATCGAACCGCGGGCCACCAGGCGGTTGTACAGCCCCTTGTGCATCCGCACGTCGGAGTACTGCAGATCCACCAGGTGCAGCCGGGGTGACGCCCATGTCAACCCGTCGCGGGCCCGGTAACCCTCAAGCAGTTGCAGCTTGGCCGGCCAGTCCAGCCGGTCGGCGCACTCCATCGGGTCCCGCGCCAGCGCGTCGAGCACCTCGCCCCAGGTGCTGAGGACGTGCTCGGCGATGTCGGCGGTGCTGTCCGGGACGCCCTCGCGGGCGAAGAATCGCGCGACCCGTTCGTGGTAAGCCCGTTGCAGGTCCAGGCCGGTGAGGTGGCGACCACCGGACACCTCCACGGTCGCCTGCAGGGACGGGTCACGGCTGATCGTGTGCACCGCTCGTACCGCGTCGACCAACCGCAGGTCGTCGAAGCGTTCCCCGGCCTCGATCAGGTCCAGCACCAGTGCCGTGGTGCCGATCTTGAGATAGGTGGAGTACTCGGCAAGGTTGGCGTCGCCGATGATGACGTGCAGCCGCCGGTACTTGTCGGCGTCGGCGTGCGGCTCGTCCCGGGTGTTGATGATGCCCCGCTTCAGGGTGGTCTCCAGCCCGACCTCGACCTCGATGTAATCCGCCCGCTGGGACAGCTGGAATCCCGGCTCCTCCCCCGCGGGCCCGATGCCCACCCGACCCGATCCGGAGATCACCTGGCGGGAGACGAAGAACGGGGTCAGCCCGGCGATGACCAGTGTGAACGGCGTGGTGCGGGCCATCAGGTAGTTCTCATGGGTGCCGTAGGAGGCGCCTTTGCCGTCGATGTTGTTCTTGTAAAGCTGGAAGGGGGGTTGGGCGGGGACCGTGCGGGCGCGCAGCGCGGCTTCCTCCATGATCCGTTCGCCGGCCTTGTCCCAGATCACCGCGTCGCGCGGGTTGGTGACCTCGGGGGCGGAGAACTCCGGGTGTGCGTGGTCGACGTACAGCCGGGCTCCGTTGGTCAAGATGACGTTCGCCGCACCCAGATCGTCCAGCTCCGGATCGGGCTGGGTGATTCCGGGCAGACCGAGGTCGAAGCCGCGGGCGTCCCGCAGCGGGGACTCCACCTCGTAGTCCCATCGGGCGCGCTTGGCTCGCGGCACTTCAGCAGCCGCGGCGTAGGCCAGCACAACCTGAGTCGAGGTCAGGACGGGGTTGGCGGAGCAGTCCCCGGGCACCGAGATGCCGTACTCGACCTCAGTTCCCATGATCCGGCGCATAGTCCGAGGGTACGTGTGTGCGAGGCTCGGCGCGCCTGGATGGCCGCTCCGCAACCGCCGGCTCCCGGCATCGGCCAGCGAGCGGCTTGGCGGCGGTGGCGTGGTATCGGTGACACCGTGCAGATCTCCCTGGACATCCCGGCGGTGTTAGTGGGCCAATCTCCTGGGCACCAAGCCCGCTGGCCCGATACAGATCCCATATGGTCATTGGGTGCAAACCGGCCAGCGTCGACATTGCCACTGAATACGGTTCTTGTTCGGTGGCCCAGTGCGACAATGCAGTCACCAATGGTGAGATCACCATATTTTGGTAACGGAGCGCTCAGCGCGGCGATCTAACGGATGTAGCCAGTTGCGCGTCGGACCGAGGGGAAGTAGCGCCAGATCGCCAGGCATTTGAGTTGCTCAGAACTCGGGTCTTTTATTGGCCAGCCGAGCCTGGCTGCCACGCTGAATGTGAAGAGCGGCTGCGCAGGATCAAGCCGCGGTTCGACGCGGAGAGCATGGACGGGGTGCCATGAAATGAGCGATGACGCGGCGTATATGGATTTTGGACTTCCGGAGTTGGACACCGAGCATGACCCAAGTGGTGGAGCTCTGCGTGGGATTTTCCTCGCCTGGGGGGCGGTGATGGTCACAATCGCTGGATATGTGCTGTGGGTGATCACCCACGTGGTCGGCGCGGCCTAGCCCGGTCACCGCCACTACAACGAAGGCATCGAAGCAGGTTCTGTACCCAGAACCCGCTGAATAGAGGATGATTTTACCGCGTTCTGCATCCAGAACGCGGCAAACGTCGCTACAGGTACTGGCCGGTGTTGGTGGCGGTGTCGATCGCTCGACCGGAGTCGGCGTTCTTGCCGGTGACCAGGGTGCGGATGTAGACGATCCGCTCTCCCTTCTTGCCCGAGATCCGCGCCCAGTCGTCTGGGTTGGTGGTATTGGGCAGGTCCTCGTTCTCGGCGAACTCGTCGACGATCGAGTCGAGCAGGTGAGTCATGCGTAACCCCGGCTGGCCGGTCTCCAACACTGACTTGATCGCCTTCTTCTTCGCTCGGTCCACGATGTTCTGGATCATCGCGCCCGAATTGAAGTCCCGGAAGTAGAGGACCTCCTTGTCGCCGTTAGCGTAAGTGACCTCAAGGAAGCGGTTGTCCTCGCTCTCGGCGTACATCCGTTCGACGGTGCCCTGAATCATCGCCTGGATGCAGGCCTGGTAATCATGGCCGAATTCGGCAAGGTCGTCGGCGTGCAGCGGTAGCGTCGTCTTGAGGTACTTGGAGAAGACGTCCTTGGCTGCCTCGGCGTCCGGGCGCTCGATCTTGATTTTCACGTCGAGGCGTCCGGGGCGGAGGATCGCCGGATCGATCATGTCCTCGCGGTTGGAAGCGCCGATGACGATGACGTTCTCCAACCCCTCTACACCATCGATCTCGCTGAGCAACTGCGGCACGATCGTCGTCTCGACGTCGGAGGAAACCCCCGATCCGCGGGTGCGGAAGATCGAGTCCATCTCGTCGAAGAATACGATGACGGGGGTGCCTTCCGACGCCTTCTCCCTGGCCCGCTGGAAGATCAACCGGATGTGCCGCTCGGTCTCTCCGACGAACTTGTTGAGCAGCTCAGGGCCTTTGATGTTGAGGAAGTAACTCTTGGCCTCGCTGTCGCCGCGGACCTGGGCCACCTTCTTGGCCAGCGAGTTGGCCACCGCCTTGGCGATCAGGGTCTTGCCGCAGCCCGGAGGACCGTAGAGCAGCACGCCCTTGGGCGGGCGCAGTTCGTATTCGCGAAACAGGTCGGCGTGCAGGAACGGCAGCTCGACAGCGTCGCGGATCTGCTCGATCTGGTTGGACAGGCCGCCGATGTCCTCATACCCGACGTCGGGGACCTCCTCCAGCACGAGGTCCTCGACTTCGGCCTTGGGGACCCGCTCATAGGCATAGGCGGCTTTGGTGTCCACCAGCAGGGAGTCACCCGGCTTGAGCGGTACGGCGTCGGGGTTCGCCGGCCCGGGGATCAACGGTTCAGCCAGCCACACCACTCGTTCTTCATCGGCGTGCCCGATGACCAGTGCCCGCTGGTCGCCGTCGAGCACTTCACGCAGTGCGCAGACCTCGCCGGTCAACTCGAACGTGCCGGCCTCCACGACGGTCAGCGCCTCATTGAGCCGCACGCTCTGCCCGCGGCGCAGCGCTGAAATGTCGACTGCGGGCGATACCGCCACCCGCATCCGGCGACCGGAGGTGAACACGTCCACGGTGTCGTCGTCGAAGTCGCTGAGGAACACGCCGTAGCCGCTGGGCGGCTGGGCCAACCGATCGACCTCCTCGCGCAGGGCGAGGAGCTGGCCGCGGGCGTCTCGCAGCGTCTCGACCAGCTTGGTGTTCCGCTCGGTGAGCTGCGCTACCGAAGCGGACGCCTCCACGAGACGCTCCTCAAGCAACCGGACGTGCCGGGGGGACTCGGTCAGGCGGCGACGCAGCAGCGTCACTTCGTCCTCGAGAACTCTGATCTGGGCGGCCAGAGTGGGGTCGATGCGGTCCCGACCCCCGGCGGCCCGGTCACTGGGGTGATCGTGCGCCACGAGGCACCTCCTCCCGCAAGGTTTCTCAGACCGTTAACGGTACGGGACTGCGCGCCAGACTGTGAGGAAACGATGCTGCGACGATTCGTCGGATTACGAAGTTAACAATTTACAGGCGTCGGTTGGACCGGCTGGGCCTGCGCTGCGGGGTTGGCGGCACGACGCCCTCGGCTAGCCGGCGGGCGGTGAGCAGGAACGCGGTGTGGCCGACCATCCGGTGTTCCGGGCGCACCGCCAGGCCGACCACGTGCCAGGACCGCATCAGGGTCTCCCACGCCTGCGGTTCGGTGTAACAACCCGCGTCCCGCAGCGCCTCGATGGTTCGGGACAGCTGCGTGGTGGCGGCCACATAGACGGTGAGTACCCCACCGGGAACCAGCGCGGCCGAGACCGTGGGCAGCAGCTCCCACGGGCGTGCCATGTCCAGTACCGCGCGGTCCATCGGCTGATCGGCGGGATGAGTGGTCAGGTCGGCCACTCGCAGCTGCCAGTTCGGCGGCGCAACCCCGAAGAACCGTTCGACGTTGCGCGCGGCATGCTCAGCATGGTCCGGGCGTGCCTCATACGAGGTCACGGTGCCGTGCTCCCCCACCGCCCGCAGCAGCGAGCAGGTCAACGCCCCTGAGCCGGCTCCGGCCTCGAGTACCCGGGCACCCGGGAAGATGTCACCCCACATCAGGATCTGCGCGGCGTCTTTGGGATAGACCACTTGTGCTCCGCGCGGCATGGACATCACGTAGTCGGGCAGCAGCGGGCGCAACGCCAGGTACTGCGTCCCCGCGGCGGACGTGACGACGCTGCCCTCAGGCAGCCCGATCAGATCGTCGTGGGCCAGTGCACCGCGATGGGTGTGAAACTGCGCCCCCGGTTCCAGCAGCACCGTATGCCGGCGTCCCTTGGGATCGGTGAGCTGCACCCGATCACCGGGTTGGAACGGTCCGCTGGATCTGGTCACAGACGCTCATGGTGGCAGATAACCCACGCAGGGCTGTCGGGATACCGGGCTGTCGGGGTGCTGGCCTACCCTGCCAAGCCATGACGGAGATCCTGGTGAGCAGCGGCCCGGCCCCTACCCCGGCGCGCCGGCGCCCGGCACTGTCCCCGTCGCGGGCGGCTGATTTCAAACAGTGCCCGCTGCTGTACCGGTTTCGAGCTGTCGACCGGTTGCCCGAGACACCCAGCCGGGTGCAGGTACGCGGCACTGTGGTGCAC
>JALZCO010000139.1 GCA_030863015.1 Actinomycetota bacterium | reverse complement strand
TCGACGGTCCGCCAGTCGGTCAGCGGCGCGCCCCGCGAGGGTGCGGGGCGTTCCCCCCGGCGCAGCGCGTCGACCAGCCGCTCAGCCGATTCGGGAGTCTGGTTGTCGTAGAACTCGTAGTTCACCTGCAGGACCGGGGCCAGGTCGCAGGCGGCCAGGCATTCCGCGTGCTCAAGGGTGATCGAGCCCTTCGAGCCTGGCTGCCCTGCGGTCTCCTCGTGGCCGACACCGAGCCGCTTGCACAGCCGAGCGTAGATTTCGTCGCCACCAAGCGCTGCGCACAGCGTGTTGGTGCACACGCTGACCAAGTGCTCACCATTGGGCTTGCGCTTGTACATCGTGTAGAAGGTGGCCACCGTGCTCACCTCCGCGGTGGTGATCTCCAGCAGCTGCGCGCAGAACCTGATCGCGGCTTGGCTGACATACCCCTCCACGCTCTGCGTCAGGTGCAGCAGGGGCAGCAGCGCCGATCGTGGCTGCGGGTAGCGGGCAATGATCTCTCGGGCCCGTTGCCAGGTCTGCTCGTCGAACACGCTGGTGTCCACCCGCAGCGGCCGCTCCACCGGCACGTCCTGCACCGTGGACCAGGTGGTTGGCGCGGTCTGGTCCGCGGCCTGGGACGCATCCGCAGGTCGCGCGGTGAAGGCTGGGGTGTTGGTCGAATTGTTGTCTGACCTGTAGGCACGGGTCATCGGTCCACGCCTCCCATCACCGGGTCGATTGACGCCACCGCGGCGATGACGTCGGCCACCAGGCCGCCTTCGCTCATCGCCGGCATGGATTGCAGGTTGACGAAGCTGGGGTCCCGGATGTGCACCCGCAGCGGCCGGGTCCCACCATCGGATACCAGGTGGTAGGCCATCTCACCGCGCGGTGACTCCACTGCGATGTAGGCCTGGCCTGGTGGCACCGCGAACCCCTCGGTGACCAGCTTAAAGTGGTGGATCAGCGCCTCCATCGACTGTCCCATGATCTTTCGTACGTGCTCCAGCGAGTTGCCCATCCCGTCGGCGCCGATGGTCAGCTTCGCGGGCCAGGCGATCTTGCCGTCCTCCACCATCACCGGACCGGGTTCCAGCTTGTCCAGGCATTGCGCCACGATCCGCAGCGACTGGTGGATCTCCTCCACGCGCAGTAGGTAGCGGGCGTAGCAGTCGGCCTCGGTGGAGGTGGGGACCTCGAAGTCGTACTCCTGGTAGCCGCAGTAGGGCTCGACCTTGCGCAGGTCCCACTCCAGTCCTGCCGAGCGCAGGATCGGGCCGGTAACTCCCAGCTGCAGGCAGCCGTCCACCGGGAGGTAGCCCACACCCTGCAGTCGCTTCTTCCAGATCGGCTGCCCCGTGAGCATCTTGTCGTAGTTCGGCATCCGCATGTCCATCACGCGGATGAAGTCACGGATCTTGGTCTCGTACCCCTCGGGCAGGTCCTGCGCGACACCTCCGGGCCGGATGAACGCATGGTTCATCCGCAGGCCGGTGAGGAATTCCAGCAGGTGCAGGACCTCCTCGCGCTCCCGGAACCCCGATGTCATGCCGGTCAGCGCGCCGAGTTCCATGGCGCCGGTGGCTATTGCCACCAGGTGTGAGCCGATCCGGTTGAGTTCCATGAGCAGCACCCGGATCACCTGCGCGCGCCGCGGCGCGGTGATCCCGAGCAGTCTTTCGGTGGCCAGGCAATAGGCTGCCTCGTTGAACAGCGGTGACAGGTAGTCCGCCCGGGTGACAAAAGTGACACCCTGGGTCCAGTTTCGGTATTCGCAGTTCTTCTCGATACCGGTGTGCAGGTAGCCGATCACTGAGCGAGCCTGGGTGACGACCTCGCCCTCCAACTCCAGGACCAGCCGCAGCACGCCGTGCGTGGAGGGATGCTGCGGGCCCATGTTGATGACGATGCGTTCGTCGTGGCGCCAGTCATCGATCAGACTGTCCCAGTCACCGCCAGTGACGGTGTACACCCGACCCTCGGTGGTCTCCCGGGACGTGGCGTAGGGGTCTGAGACGGTGGCGTGAGCAGCCCCCGTCTCACTAGTGGTTCCACTGGCGACCGTATGCGCTGCGTCCGTCTCAGTGGGTTGTCCGTGGCCGGGTTTTCCGTAGTGGTCTTGGGTCATCAGGAGTACTCCCTCCGCTGGTCGGGCGGAGGAATCTCGGCTCCCTTGTACTCCACTGGGATCCCGCCGAGCGGGTAGTCCTTGCGCTGCGGGTAGCCGTCCCAGTCGTCGGGCATGAGAATGCGGGTCAGCGCTGGGTGGCCGTCGAAGACAATGCCGAACATGTCCCACGTCTCGCGCTCGTGCCAGTCAGCGGTCGGGTAGACCTCGACCACGCTGGGCACGTGGGCGTCATCGACGTCGACGGCAACCTCAAGCCGGATCCGCCGCCGGTACGTCATCGAGAGGAGGTGGTACACCACGTGCAGCCGCTGCTCGACCTCTGGGCCGTAGTCCACGCCGGATACCGAGCTGCACAGCTCGAAGTGCAGCGCCGGATCGTCGCGCAAAGTGCGGCACAGCGCGACCAGATGTTCCCGCTGAAGGTAGTAGGTGATCTCGCCGCGGTCCACGGTGACCTGCTGGATCGCCTCAGCGGGTACTCCACCCTCCCGCATGGCGGTGAGCAGCTCGTCGGTGACCTCGTCGAACCAGCCGCCGTAGGGTCGCTGCGCAGGGGGCGGCACGTAGGCCGGTAGTAGCAACCGGCCATACCCGGAGGTGTCTCCCGGACCGCGAACGCCGAACATGCCCTGCCGAGCCCGGCCGGCGACCACCCCACCGCGAGCCTCATGCTCGGCCTTCTCGACACTCGTCATCTCAGCAGAGCTAGACCGGCCGGGCTCGATGTTCTTCTCCTCGCTGGCGTCCTTGTCGATCATGCACTCACTGCTTTCGAGCTTCCACGACCTCGGACCGTCCGCTCCCCGATGGTCTGGGGTCCTTCTGCGGGCCATAGCGCACCGAGGAAGCCACCATCTCGGTGTGCTGGCCAGCTTTCAACTCGGCCCGCTTTGGCCCGAGCGGCTCGTCCATGATCTTGGCGTGCAGTTTGAGGATCGCGTCGATGAGCATCTCCGGCCGTGGTGGGCAACCGGGCAGGTATATGTCCACCGGGACGACGTGGTCCACGCCCTGCACGATCGCGTAGTTGTTGAACATTCCACCGCTGGAGGCTCAGACTCCCATCGAAAGCACCCAGCGCGGCTCGGGCATCTGGTCGTAGATCTGCCTCAGCACGGGGGCCATCTTGTTGCTCAGTCGACCAGCCACGATCATCAGATCAGCCTGTCGTGGAGAGGCTCTGAACACCTCCATCCCGAAGCGGCCCAGGTCATATCGGGGCCCCCCGGTGGTCATCATCTCGATCGCGCAGCAGGCCAGCCCAAAGGTCGCCGGCCACAGCGACGACTTACGTGTCCAGTTGACCAGCTTCTCCACGCTGGTCAACAGGATCCCGCCGGGTAGCTTCTCTTCCAGACCCATGGTCAGTTCCAGTCCAATCCGCCGCGGCGCCATACGTAGGCGTAGGCAAAGCCGACCGTCGCGATGAACAGGGCGACCTCGACCAGGCCGAAGATCCCTAGCGAGTCCGCGGCCACTGCGAATGGGTACAAGAAGACCATCTCGATGTCGAACAGAATGAACAGCATCGCGGTCAAGTAGTAGGCTACCGGCATTCGCCCCGCCCCGACGACCGGTTGCGGGGACGGCTCGATACCGCACTCGTAAGCGTCGAGCTTGGCCCTGTTGTATCGGCGCGGCCCTACATAGGGCGCCACGACGATAGAGAAGACCGCAAAACCGCCCGCTAGCAGAAGCATCAGCACCAGAGGAACGTAGGGCTGCAGCACTCGCGTCCCCTTTCCCACCTCATGAACGTCCCGCTTCTACCCTACGTGCGAGCCGGCCCACGCGTTGCCTTGAGGCTAACCTAATATCCAGCTTCGATCGGGCGCTTGCGCCGCCGGAAGACATGCTGGTCAGGCGCTCGGCGCCAGCCGGGTCATCGCGGTGATCACCCGGTCCATCGCGTCGCCCTCCCGGCTGTCATAGAGGTTGGCGAGCAGCTTGAGCAGGAAGCGCATCAGCGTCGCACGCGGTAAGGCATGGCGGGTCGCGGCTCGCATCACTGCCGGATGGCCGATCAACCGGCTGAACGCGGTCCCCAACCTGAAGTAGCCCCCCAACTCCTCGCGCAGTGCAACAGGGTACCGCTGCAGGGCGC
>JALZCO010000135.1 GCA_030863015.1 Actinomycetota bacterium | reverse complement strand
GCACCAGGTAGCGTGTTGCTTCATCGATGTCACCTGTCTGCCGTAGCCGCGCCGCTAGCGCCCGCAGTAAGGCGATGTGGGTGACCCGAACCTCTTCGGTCAGTGATGTGGCCCAGTCCTGGGCGGCATCATCTGCCAGGAAGTCCCCGGTGTAGGCGGCTAGGGCCATCTTCAGTCGCTCTGAGGCGTCCGGTTGTCCGCTCCGGTGGGCGAAAAGAGCGGCGACGGCACCGGTGAGGAACTTTTCGACATCGACGTTGATCTGGTTTCGATCCAGCCATACCACACTGCCGTTACTGGCCAATGGGACCACGTTGGTGTGTGGCGCCAGCACGTTACGTAGCGTCGAAAGCAGTACCGACAGCCGGTTACCGCCCTTGGCCGGGCTTACCTCCGGCCACAACAGATGCACCAGCTGCTCCCGGGAGGTCGCCTTGCGCCGCGCGATAAGGATCTTCAAGAGATCCCGGGCCTCCTTCGACTGCCACACAACCCGCGGGACAGGCGTGCCATCGCGAATCACCTGGAATGCGCCGAGTGTTCGGACGAACACGGTGGGCCTATGCGTTGATGTAATCATGCACTCGCCATCGCACCTCGTTGCGTTCACCTTGTGTTCATCGCCACGCGTACTGTTTATGTAACATCCCCTTGACCGCTTCACCGAATTTTTACTGCGCGTCGTGCGATTTACGCATTGCGTGATGTAGTGACCTCTGGCCTTAGGGGACTCTTCGTCATGAACCGTGTTGAGCTGCTGACGACACGATCTTTAGCTTAAGCCCGAGATGGAGCTTGCATGCCGATGGGGCAGCGCGGGGAGTGGTCGCCGACACCATGCCGGGACATCGCAGTGGGTAATGCCGGTCACGGCGCAGCGGTCCAGGTTGGCAGCGGGCACCGCTGAGGTCATTGACTCGACCGCCAGCCGCGGGCGCGCAGCGTCAGTCACCGCCGCAGCCGCAGCCATAGTTGCAGCCACAGCAGCAGCCACAGCCGTCGCCGTCGCCGTCGCCACTACTAAGCGGTAACGGCACGACGCCAGGGCCGGGGCCTCACTGCGTTCGCTGGGGTGAGGCCTCTGCCGTGTAACGGGGGACTGGGCTTGACCAAGCGACAGGATGAGCACCCGGATCAGCGTTCTTCGTCAGACGAGGCAACGCCCGGTGGGTCGACGGCGCCCGGAGGGTCGACGGCGCCCGCTCCGCCGGCTGGCATCCGGACCATCTTCCGCTGTTCTGGCCAGCGACCTGGCCGTACCGGGGCCGCCTG
Source organism: Actinomycetota bacterium (assembly GCA_030863015.1). Taxonomy (GTDB): domain Bacteria; phylum Actinomycetota; class Actinomycetes; order Mycobacteriales; family Pseudonocardiaceae. The sequence goes on along the minus strand of JALZCO010000135.1, from coordinate 837 downwards.
CTGCTCAGCCTGCTGCTGGTCGCCTTCGTGCCGTTCCTGGAAGCGGCGCAGATCTGGATGTTCAAGCTCCTGATCGACGACGTGCTGGTGCCCCGAGACTTCCACGCGTTCCCCCGATCGCAGCTGGTTACCTCGGGATCGGCCTAGCCCTGGGACTCGTCTCCTTCGTCGACGAGTGGCTGTCGTCCTGGCTTGGTCAGCGGTTCGTGCTCGACTTGCGCACTCGCCTGTTCAGCCACCTGCACAAGCTGTCGGTGGACTTCTTCGACCGCCGCCAGCTCGGCGACACCCTGTCGCGGCTGACCGGCGACATCGACGCCATCGAGCAGCTCGTGCTCTCCGGTGTCACCCGAACCCTGTCCTACGTGTTCCAGATCCTGCTTTCACCGGCGCCTTGTTCTACCTGAACTGGCATCTAGGGCTGGCCGCGTTGATTGCCGCCCCTGCTTTCTTGATGGCCGCGCGGCACTTCTCCCTCCGCATCAAGAACGCCTCCCGGGAACAGCGACGGCGATCGGGCGCGATCACCTCGGCCGCCGAGGAGAGCCTCGGAAACATCGCTCTGGTGCAGGCCTACGACCGCCAAGCCGCCGAGGTCGACCGGTTCCATGAGCAAAACGTCGGCCGGTTGACCGCGGCGATGGCCGCGACCCGGCTGCGAGCCCTGTTTCAACCACTGACTGAGCTATTGGAGATCATCGGGATCGTGCTGGTCATGGGACTGGGAGTGTGGGAGCTGCAGCAGGGCCGGATCACCCTGGGCGGCCTACTGGTCTTCGTGACCTACCTCACCAGGCTCTACAGCCCGATCCGGGGGGCCAGCCGCCTGTCCAACAC
>JALZCO010000133.1 GCA_030863015.1 Actinomycetota bacterium | reverse complement strand
TTCGCCTCCAACAGCGTGCGCCGCGCGGCGTTGGCGTCACAGACCTCACGGCCGCTTCCCGGTCGGCCTACCGGCCGATCCCTGACCCCAACACCTTCCCCGGCATGCCCACAGGCAAGCGAAAGACGACAAAAGAAAGATCAGACAACAAAACCAACGCTTGACCCGACCCCGCCCCTACAGGGATGACGTAGGTCTCATCGACCCACCAACGGTCCCCGACACGCGGTGTCGGCACGGGCATGCCGCCTCCGCCAGCAGCGGCGTGAAGCGCTGCACCCAGCGCAAAATGCTGACGTGGTCAACCTCGACGCCCCGCTCGGCCAGAAGCTCTTCTACGTCACGGTATGAGAGCCCGAACCGCAGATACCAACGCACCACCAAGGTGATCACCTCCGGCGGAAACCGAAACCCGGCGAACGCCGAGGGCGCGACCGAGTGGGCGACACAGCGAGCGGCTCGCATGCGCCAAGCATGACAACATCCCGTACGCAACAGTGCCAGTACAAGTCGCTCATCACCACGCCGATCCGGTTAAAGCCAAAAGCGCAGAACATGGCTCCCTCCTCCGTCTAGCCGCCGGTCACGACGACCTACTAACCCTGCTGTAGCCAGTGCAACTCCTCGATCACCTGCTTGTGGTCGGCAACCACGGCGCTGTGCCAGCGTTCCTGTCAGACCGAAGGATCCACTGCGCAGCGTCTTTGCACTTATCCCAACCGCGTGAGACCGCGGTGATCGCGGCTTGCTCCGGCTCGTGGTGGTAAACCCGAGGTGGTTCAGATCTGAGCGATGTTCGGTAGAATGGAGGAAGTTGGGCTGCGTATTTGTTCTCTTTAGCAAACCAACCCTATCAGGGAAGGGGTTCTCGTGTTCAACATCCGTTGGTTCCGCGGCGACAGCGGCAGTTCAGACGAAATTGCCGAGGGCGTCGCCTCGGACGAATCACCGCTCCTGAGGGTCGACACAGTGGGCGACGTCGTCAAACTCGCGCTAGGAGGCGTTGGGCCGAATTTGGACGGGCACGACGGAACCTTTAAGGATGTACCGTCCGAAGGTATGTAGGACAGCGCGCCGAAGCGTCGCTGATGCATGGTTTCGTCGGGCAAGCAACCTTCGGTGACGGCGTTGCCGCACCGGAGGGACCTGCGGGAGGCGTGGCGCTCTGGGCGGGCCGAGTCAGTTTGTGGGTACCGGATGAGAGCTGGCATCACGCCCAGGTCCGCTGCTTTGCACAGTCTGGCACCAAGTTGGCTATCTTCGGCACCTGTCTGAGTTCAGAACCGGCGGTGCTCGCCGTACTCGCCCGCTGCCAGGTTGACGGCGACTACGCCGAATTGGCTGGCTTGCCGGGCAGCTTTGCTTTTGTCGTACACAGCGGATACCGGCTCCATCTGTTCACGGACGCTGTTGGTCTTCGTTCGGTGTACTACCGTCTGCATGGCTTGGTAATGCGGTTTGCTGAGTCCAGTCTCGATCTGGCCGATCCTTCCCGAGATCTCGACCGGGCCTGGGTGGCCACCCAGCTCATGGTCCGAATCCCCAGTCTTGCCGAGCAGAAGACACCTTTCGCGGAGGTCGCGGAAGTTCCCTCTGGCCACTGCCTCACGGTGCAGATTCCCCGCTTTCCTGGCGAGGAGCCCATGGCACGGTGCCGGCCGTACTGGGCTGTTCCGGCCGGACGCAAGAATCTTTCCGAAGGAGCGCAGTCGCTGCGCCAGGCCCTTGTCGACGCGGTGACGAGCAGAGTCGAGCTTTCCTCGCCTACCTCGGGTGATCTCAGTGGGGGACTCGATTCAACCTCGCTTGTCGCGCTCGCAGCTAGGGCCATCCCGGACCGTGCCCTCGTCGCTGTCACGATGGCCGGTGTCGATGCCCAGACCAAGGACGACCTTGACTTCGTCCTACGTGCGTCGCTGGCCTTGCCGAACATCATCTCCCACCAGGTACACACCGAAATGGCCTGTGTCGACGGTCGGGAAATCGGTGGCTTGGCGCCGACCATGGAACCGAACATGGGCACCACTATGTATCCAGGCTTCAAGGCCCGGATGCAGGCGGTGGCGGCATCTGGTTCAGCATTGCATCTTTCCGGGCAGGCTGGTGACGCTGTCCTGATGGCGCCAGGCGCATATCTGGCCGACTTGATCACAGCCAGAAGGTTTTCTGAATTCAGCCGTCATCTGGACCGGCTGGCTCGACAATGCGATCTTTCACCGGCGCGGCTGGTCCGGTTGGCGTATCGCTTAAGCCGCACGCGATACGGGCAGTGGATCGACCAGCAGGCCGAATTGCTCGCTCGGGTCGGCGACCAGTCTGACACCCAAGACTTTGCTATAGCCTGGGCTTCTCCGGCTGAACCCTGTCAATGGGCCAGCCCGGAAGCTGCTCGCCTGGCCGTCCTCGAACTGCGGACACATGCGGCATCAGTGGCGCCTCGAATTGAGGCACCGGGTCAACATGCCGCCCTGGCGTCGATCCAGACATGTGCCCGTCTCGCGCGTGGCTTAGCCGAGCTCGCTCGCCCATTCGGTGTGCGATTGGAGTTTCCCTTCCTGGATCGTCCCGTACTGGACGCATGCCTGGATACCGACATCACAGTTCGAGCCAACCCTTTCGAGTACAAGCCGCTGCTGCGGCGGGCGCTGCAAGGGCTGGTGCCGGGCGACTTGCTGGTTCGCCGCACCAAATCCGCTTACACGCGCGATTACTGCACCGATGCAGGGAAATTCGACCGGCGGCTCCGGGACCTGTTCTCACCTTCCACATTATCCGGTCTCGGTCTCATCGATGATCGGCGTTTCTTGGCGACCCTCGACCGGATCGCGATGGGTCATATGATCAATCTGCGTAGTTTCGTCTGGACGATTGAGACAGAGATCTGGTTGCGGCGCCTTCTCGCCAATCCTCCGAGTTCTGCCCCTGCAATACCGGGGGCAGACACGCTGACGGAAGGGATTCCGTCGTGACTATGCAGCCCGATATTAATCGGACATGGAAGCTCTCCCCGGCATTGCGCACGGCCACGTTCGACAATGGGGCAGTGCTGCTTGACCTCCGCACCGGCCGGTTTCATCTCATGAACCGGGGCGCAGCGCAGGTCTTAGCGTCGCTTGCCACCGGCGGCAGTCCGCTGGCCGCCGCTCGGGAGTTGGACCCTACCCGGGCGGTGGATCGCGTGAATCACGAGCTCACCCGCTTTCTGACCGCTCTGCACCGGCAAGGCCTCGTCATACCGGCGGACACTGCCGACGGCCACCGGAGCCGCGCGTTGGTCACCGAAGCGAAAGCACCGCCGACAGCTGCGGTCGCGACGCCGGCACGACGCAACCTCGCAATCGAAGACGTCGAACGAGCAAGTTTATCTTCGTTCGACAAGGTCCGGGGCGCCGTCGCCGTCGCTATCGCCTACGGTCTCCTGCGATGTTGCTCGCTGCGAGCAATCGAGCGCGTTGTGACCACGATCAAAGCCCAGTGCCGGCACGAAGCCGATGCGCGAGAAGCCCTTAGCGCATGGACCGCCACCCGCCGTCCACGGCTGTTCATATTTGGACGGATAGCCTGTCTCGAGACGTCCTTGGCTGCGACACTGTTCGGCCTAAGCCAAGGCCGCCGCGGGGTCGACTGGTGCATCGGCGTCGCAACGCACCCGTTTATGGCCCACGCCTGGTCAGAGCACGCAAACCAACCCCTCGGAGAGCAGGTAGCGTCGTCGTTTCAGACAATCCTCAGGATTTGAGCGCGTAGCAAACTGGAACGCGGCCCGAGGGTGACCAAGCGGGTATATGCGCTGCGCCACCGGGTCCGCTGTGGTTATTGCTCCCGGCGGATGGAAGGAACGCCGCGTGAGGTTCGCATCTACTACCGGTGTGCCGCGCGCAGCATGGTGCCCGGTGCGGCGGCTCTGAATGGGCATCCGAAGAACGTGTACCTACCGGAGGCCGCTGTTCTCGGCCC
>JALZCO010000125.1 GCA_030863015.1 Actinomycetota bacterium | reverse complement strand
ACCGGTGGACGACCTCCCGCGGCGGGCCGCGCTGGACGCCCTGGCTGCGGTCCGCGAGCGAGAAGCGTACGCCAACCTGGTGCTGCCCGGCCTGCTCCGGCAGCGCGAGATCACCGGCCGGGACGCCGCGCTGGCCACCGAGCTGTGCTATGGAACCTGCCGTGCGCAGGGCCTGCTGGACGCGGTGTTGGAGTCCTGCACCGATCGCCCGCTCTCGGAGGTGGACGGTGAACTCCTGGACGCCCTGCGGCTGGGCAGCTACCAGCTGCTGCGGACCCGGGTACCGTCGCACGCCGCCGTGGGCACCACCGTTGACCTGGTGCGCGCGGATCATGGCAGTGCGTGCGCCGGCTTCGTCAACGCCGTGTTGCGCCGGGTTAGCCAGCACGACGAGCAAGGTTGGGTGCAGGCAGTAGCGCCGGCAGCTGGCGACGACCTGGTGGGACACCTTGTGATGGCGTACCCGCACCCGCGGTGGATCGCGCAGGCCTTCTCCGACGCACTGGGTGGGGACTGCGACGAGCTGACCGAAGCGCTGGCCGCCGACGATGCCCGCCCGCTGGTGCATCTGGCGGCGCGCCCGGGCCAGATCACCGCTACCGACCTGGCCGCGGTGACCGGCGGCGAGACCGCCCCGTATTCGCCGTACGGGGTGCACCTAGCCGATGGCGGTGACCCGGGTGAGCTGGCGGCGGTGCGCGATCACCTGGCCCACGTACAGGACGAGGGCAGCCAGCTCGTCACCCTCGCGCTGGCCGGAGTCCAGCTGGAGGGTCCCGACGTGCACTGGCTGGACCTGTGCGCCGGGCCGGGCGGCAAGGCGGCGTTGCTCGGTGCCCTGGCTGCCGCCCGCGGGGCCAGCTTGGACGCCGTGGAGAAGGCTGAGCACCGGGCTCGGTTGGTCAATCAGGCTTGCGTGGGTCTGCCGGTGACGGTGCACGTCGCCGATGGCCGCAACAGCGAGCTGCCGGAACGGTCCTACGACCGGGTGCTGGTGGACGTACCGTGCACCGGGCTGGGGGCGCTGCGCCGGCGCCCGGAGGCGCGTTGGCGGCGGCGCGCCGATGAGCTCACCGGGCTGGTCCGGCTGCAGCGGGAATTGCTGCTGGCAGCGCTGCGACTGGCCCGTCCGGGCGGTGTAGTGGCCTACGTGACGTGCTCCCCGCACCTTGACGAGACCGTCGGTGTGGTCGCCGACGTGGTGCGGCGCACCGGTGCTCAGCAACTCGATGCTCGCCCCCAGTTTCCCGGCGTACCCCGGCTAGGTGAGGGACCGCATGTGCAGTTGTGGCCGCACCGGCACGGTACCGACGCGATGTTCTGTGCTCTCCTGCGTCGTTAGCGCCCTTCACCGTCGCTGGATACGGTGTAGCGGCCGATCCGGACGCCACAGCTCGATCACCAGATGGTCGGCGGGCTCACCAACGCTGGTGATCACGACCTCGTCGATATCAGCCCGAAACAGGTCGGTACTCTGGCCGGGTGGAGCACCCAGCGCCTGCAGCACGGCGTCCCGCTCACCCGGGTCGGTGACCAGCACCGCCCGGCCGCTGATCTTCGCGTCCCCCGGCCAGCTGGACTCCTGACCTTGCGGGGGGTCCACCGAGGCGCTGTGCAGGGCGAAACGCGGATCCCGCCTTAGATCCTGGCCTTTGCGGGCGTCCGGCATCGAGCCGAACCACAGCTGATCCTCCACGAACGACGCCTCGATCCCGCTGATCCGCGGCGAGCCGTCGGTCCGCAGCGTCGCTATCGTCTTGTGCCGGTGCGCATCCATGATCGTCTGCACTCTCCGGGCGAAGTCGGGCTCGGAGTCCAGCACCGCACGCCATGCCACCACACCAGCACCTCCTGGCCGCCGTTTGTCGGACCGTCACGATTGGTATTGGAGCGTCACTTCTTTGTGCGGTCACGAGATACACCACTGTTATCTGGCATGATTCGTCTCGCCGGCCCCTGCCTCGATGCCCTATCGCACCGGTCTACCGGCCACCGCCGGTGAGTTTAGATCCGTCTAGCAGGGCGGGAGTCCGTTCGGGTGCTCGGACAGCGCTTGATCGGCAAGGACGAGAGCGCCGACCGGGCCGGCCAGCGGGCCGAGCGCCGCCGGAACGATGAAGTCCTCGGCATCGTGTTCGGGTAGACCGGGATACCCGGCCAGCGCCTCGGAGAGGTTGGCTCGTATCAGCGGGAACAGTTCCGGTAGGCCAGTCACACTGCCACCGATCACGATGCGCTGCGGTACTAGCGAGTAGACGATGTTGCGCAGCCCGGCGGCCAGATAGGCGGCTTGCAGGCGGGTGGCTGCCTGCAGCTTCTCCCCGTCGAGCTGCTCGGCGGGACGGCCCCAGCGGGCGGCGATAGCCGTTCCACTTGCCATCCCCTCCAGGCAGTCGGAATGAAACAGGCAGTCGCCGGCGAAGTTATCACCGGGCTGGCGCGGCACGCTGACGTGGCCCATCTCGGGGTGACCCAACCCGTGGATGATCCGGTTCTCGACCACGGTTCCGGCACCGATTCCGGTGCCGACGGTCATGTACACGAAAGTGTCCAGACCGCGGGCAGCCCCCCAACGGCCCTCGCCGAGCGCAGCCCCGTTGACGTCGGTGTCGAATCCCACTGGCACGCCCAGTGCGTTGCGGACCGGCTTGACCATGTCGACGTCAGACCAGCCAGGTTTCGGGCTGTTCCTGATGAATCCATAGCGAGGATGGGATCGGCGCAATTCCAGCGGGCCGAACGATGTGACGCCGACCGCGGCCAACGGCCCGCCGGACGCCACCTCCTGCCGGAAGAAAGCGAGCACCTGCGCCAGCGTCTCGGCGGGTTTCCCGGTGGGGATGCGGGTCTGCGCCACGATGTGGTCGGGATCGGAACCGATCAGGCAGAGGACCTTCGTCCCTCCCGCCTCGATCGCCCCCAATCGCATCAGCCTCACTTTACGGCGAGGCAATCGGGTTGGGCCTCCCACACGGACCGGCTGCGTGTCGAGGCGAACGGGCGGTACCGTCGACATGGGGATGCGGTGGACGAGGAGGCTCGGTATGCCCGATGGGCCTTTCGGTTCCGGGTCCAACCCGCTCGAGGACCTGGTGAGTCGGCTGGTCGGCGGCCTTGAGCAGTCTCTTGGTGGAATAACCAAGCCGGGTCCATCGACGCAGCGCGTGGACCGCTACGGCCGCGACCTCACAACCGAGGCTCGTGCCGGCCGCCTCGACCCCGTCATCGGACGTGAGGATGAGATCGAGCAAGTCCTCGAGGTGCTGTCGCGGCGTACCAAGAACAACCCGGTACTGATCGGTGACCCCGGCGTCGGCAAGACCGCGATCGTCGAGGGCATCGCCCAGCGAATAGCGGCGGGCGCAGTTCCGGAGCCGCTGCGCAACCGGCGAGTGATCGCGCTGGACTTAGCCGGGATGGTGGCCGGTACGAAGTACCGGGGCGAGTTCGAGGAACGGCTCACGGCGGTGATCAACGAGGTGACGGCCGCTGCCCGGACCGTGGTGCTGTTTCTCGACGAGCTGCACACGGTGATCGGTGCTGGCGCCGCCGAGGGCGGCGCGATGGACGCCGGCAGCATGCTCAAGCCCGCGCTGGCCCGCGGTGACCTGCAGGTCGTGGGGGCCACCACGGTCGACGAGTATCGCCGGCACATCGAGCGGGATCCGGCACTGGAACGACGGTTCCAGCCCATCCTGGTCGCCGAGCCGAGCGTCGAGGACACCGTCGCCATCCTGCGTGGCCTGAGCAAGCGCTACGAGTTGCACCACCGGGTGCGCATCACCGAGGGTGCCATCGACGCGGCTGCGCTGCTATCTCATCGATACCTGACCGACCGGTTCCTCCCGGACAAGGCGATCGACCTGATCGACCGGGCCTGCGCTCGGGTCCGGATGCGGGCTGAGGCCCCCAGCGAGGACACCCGGGCACTCGAGCAGCGCGTTGCGCAGCTCACCCGGGCCAAGGACATCGCGATCGACGCCGAGGACTACGAGCGGGCGGAGGCGCTGACCCGGGAGCTCGACCTGGCGATCGTGGAGCTGGACACCGTGCACGCCGGTCCAACGCGCTCGCCGGAGGTCAGCGCCGCCGACGTCGCGGACATCGTCGCCCGCAGCACCGGCATCCCGGTCGCGCAGCACACCGAGGTAGAGCGGCATCGGCTGCTCAATCTCGAGGAGCAGCTACGGCAGCGGGTTGTCGGG
>JALZCO010000111.1 GCA_030863015.1 Actinomycetota bacterium | reverse complement strand
CCCGGTGGCCACGGCGGCGGCGGTGGCGGCGGTGGCGGTGGTGGCGCGCCGGCTGGCGGTGGTTTCCGTGGGGGACCAGCCCGTCCCGGTGGCGGTGCCCGTGGCCGTGGCGGTGCCGCTGGTGCCTTCGGTCGTCCCGGTGGCCCCGCGCGCAAAGGCCGCAAGTCCAAGCGGCAGAAGCGCCAGGAGTTCGACAACATGCAGGCGCCGTCGGTCGGCGGAATCCGGTTGCCGCGGGGCAGCGGTGAGATCGTGCGGCTACGGCGCGGCTCCTCGCTCACCGATTTCGCCGAGAAGATCGACGCCAACCCGGCCGCGCTGGTGCAGGCGTTGTTCCACCTGGGTGAGATGGTCACGGCAACCCAGTCCGTGTCCGACGACGTGCTGGAGCTGCTGGGTCAGGAGATGAATTACAAGATCCAGGTAGTCAGCCCCGAGGACGAGGATCGGGAGCTGCTGGAGTCCTTCGACCTGTCCTACGGCGAGGACTCCGGTGGCGAAGCCGACCTCGCCTTCCGGCCGCCGGTGGTGACCGTCATGGGTCACGTCGACCACGGCAAGACGCGCCTGCTCGACACCATCCGCCAGGCCAACGTGATGGGCGGCGAAGCTGGTGGGATCACCCAGCACATCGGCGCCTACCAGGTCGCCAGCGAGCTGGACGGCGTGGAACGCTTGATCACCTTCATCGACACCCCGGGGCACGAGGCGTTCACAGCCATGCGGGCCCGAGGTGCGAAGTCGACCGACATCGCGGTGCTGGTGGTCGCCGCCGATGACGGTGTCATGCCGCAGACGGTGGAGGCGATCAATCACGCGAAGGCGGCTGGTGTGCCGGTTGTGGTCGCGGTGAACAAAATCGATAAGGAGGGCGCGGACCCGACCCGGATCCGTGGCCAGCTCACCGAGTACGGCCTGGTGCCTGAGGAGTACGGCGGCGACACCATGTTCGTCGACATCTCCGCCAAGGAGGGCACCAACATCGACTCGCTGCTGGAGGCAATCCTGCTCACCGCGGATGCCTCACTGGACCTGCGCGCCAACCCCGATATGGAAGCTCAGGGAGTGGCGATCGAGGCGCATCTGGACCGCGGCCGCGGTCCGGTGGCCACCGTGCTGGTGCAACGGGGCACGCTGCGGGTCGGTGATTCGGTGGTCGCCGGTGACGCCTACGGCCGGGTGCGCAGGATGGTCGATGAGCATGGTGACGACGTCATCGAGGCATTCCCGTCCCGGCCGGTGCAGGTTCACGGGTTTACCTCGGTGCCGGGTGCCGGTGACAACTTCTTGGTTGTCGACGAGGACCGCATCGCCCGCCAGATCGCCGACCGCAGGCGTACTCGGGAACGCAACGCCGACCTCGCCTCCCGCCGCCGCCGGGTCAGCCTGGAGGACCTGGACCAGGCCCTCAAGGAGACCAGCCAGCTCAACCTGATCCTCAAGGGCGACAACTCCGGCACCGTGGAGGCCCTGGAGGACGCTCTGCTGAAGATCGACGTCGGCGAGGAGGTGGAGCTGCGGGTCATCAGCCGTGGAGTTGGTGGCATCACCGAAAGCGACATCAACCTCGCCATTGCGGACAACACCGTCGTGCTCGGGTTCAACGTCCGGGCCGACGGCAAGGCCACCGCGCTGGCCAACCGCGAGGGTGTGGAAATCCGTTACTACTCGGTGATCTACCAGGCGATCGATGAGATCGAGCAGGCCCTCAAGGGCATGCTCAAGCCGGAGTACGAGGAGGTGACACTGGGCCGGGCGGAGGTCCGCGAGGTGTTCCGGTCCTCCAAGGTCGGAACCATCGCTGGGTGCATGGTCACCTCAGGAGAGATCCGGCGCAACGCCAAGGCCCGACTGCTCCGGGACAACGTGGTGGTCCGAGGAGATTTCACCGTGTCATCCCTACGCCGGTTCAAGGATGACGCGGCGTCGGTCCGGGAAGGCTTCGAGTGCGGCCTCACGCTCTCGTCGTATCACGATCTTCGGATCGGCGATGAGATCGAGACCTACGAGCTGCGCGAAAAGCCCCGCAGTTGACCTATCCCGGGGTTGGTGGCCTTCAAGGACCACCAACCCCAGGGTTGGTGGCCTTCAAGGATGACAAACCCCGGTGGTGAGTGGTGTACGTCGGCGCTCTGGAGCTGGACGTCCTGTTTGGCGACGTTCGTTCCCTGAAGCAGAAGCGCTCGCTGGTACGGCCGGTGGTCGCTGAACTTCGGCAGCGATTCGACGTCGCGGCGGCCGAGGCCGGGCTTGCGGACCTGCACCGCCGGTCGCTGATCGGGGTGGCTGCGGTTGCTGCCGACGCCGGACATGTACGCGATGTGCTCGACGCCTGCGAGCGGCTTGTGGCGCTTCGCCCCGAGCTGGAACTGCTGGCCGCACGGCACCGGATGCTGGGTCCGGCTGACGACTAGCGTGGGTACTCCAGGCTGTGCCCGAAAGAACAGATGTGAGGAGAACGCTGAGATGGCCGATCCCCCACGGGCCCGCCGGCTCGCCAAACGAATTGCCCAGATCGTCGCGTCCAGCCTGGAGCATGAAGTGAAGGATCCACGGCTGGCGATGGTGACGATCACCGACGCGAAGGTCACTGCTGACCTTCGCGATGCGACGGTCTATTACACGGTGCTCGGGGAGACCGTCGACACCCCGCCCGACACCGCCGGTGCGGCGGCC
>JALZCO010000252.1 GCA_030863015.1 Actinomycetota bacterium | reverse complement strand
CACCTGGTCCGCGAGGTCCAGCAGGTGTACCGGTCGCAGGGTGTGGATATCCATGACAAGCACATCGAGGTCATCGTTCGGCAGATGCTGCGCCGGGTGACGATCATCGACTCGGGCGCTACCGAGTTCCTGCCCGGTGCGTTGGCCGAGCGCAGCGAGTTCGAGTCAGAGAACCGTCGGGTGGTTGCCGAGGGCGGTGAGCCTGCCTCGGGCCGTCCGGTCCTGATGGGGATCACCAAGGCGTCGCTGGCGACCGAGTCGTGGCTGTCGGCGGCATCGTTCCAGGAGACCACCAAGATCCTCACCGATGCGGCGATCCAGGGCAAGAGCGACAAGCTGCTGGGGCTCAAGGAGAATGTCATCATCGGCAAGCTGATCCCGGCCGGCACCGGGATCAACCGGTACCGCAACATCGAGGTGCAGCCAACCGAGGAGGCACGGGCCGCGGCGTACGCGATCCCGTCCTACGACGATGGCTACTACTCGCCTGACGTGTTCGGCACCGGGACCGGAGCCGCCGTCCCCTTGGACGACTACGACTTCGGTCGCGACTACCGCTGACCCGGCCGGTTGGTTGGTGGCTCTTCAAGGACCACCAACCCCCGGCTCGGAGGTCTCTAACTGCAGCCAACCCCGCCAGCACGCTGGCGGGGTTGGCTCCAGTTATGGGCAGCAATCTGGGGGGTTGGTGGTCCTTGAAGAGCCACCAACGCCAGGTGAGAGCTCCCAGTCGGCGAGTACTGCGGCGATGTCGGCGCCGGGTTGGGGCGGCGGTGTTGGCCGGTCCGGGGCGGTGCGTGAAAACCGCGGTGCGGGTGCGGCCTGTGGCACCCCGTCGAGCTCGATGATGGTGCCCCGCGCTGCGGCATGCGGATGCGTGGCCACCTCGGCGAACGACAGCACCGGTGTCACGCAGGCGTCGGTTCCCTCGAACACGGCCGCCCACTCGTCGCGGCTACGACTGGCGAACACGTCGGTGAACCGGTCCCGCAACTCTGGCCAACGGGACTGATCGAGCTGCGCCGGCAGCGCGTGCCCGACCAGCCCGAGACCTTCCAGCAGAGCCGCGTAAAACCGCGGTTCCAGCGCACCGACGGCGACGTAGCGACCGTCGGCGCAGGCGTAGGTGTCATAAAACGGTGCCCCGGAGTCGAGTAGGTTGCGGCCCCGCTGATCGCTCCACAACCCGCGGGCCCGCAGTGACCAGAACATCTGGGCGAGCACGCTGACTCCGTCCAGCATGGCGGCGTCGACGACCTGACCGGTGCCGGAGCGGTCCCGCTCCCACAGCGCGGCCAACACTCCTACTGTCAAGAACATCGAGCCACCGCCGAAGTCGCCGACCAGGTTCAGCGGCGGCACCGGCCGGTCATCGGCGTGCCCGATGGCGTGCAGCACACCGGTCAGCGCGAGGTAGTTGATGTCGTGCCCGGCGCGGTGGGCCAGTGGGCCGTGCTGGCCCCATCCCGTCATCCGCGCGTAGACCAGGCGGGGATTGCGCGTGTGACAGTCAGCCGGACCGACGCCCAACCGCTCGGTGACGCCGGCGCGTAGGCCCTCGACCAGCACGTCGGCCCGCTCCACCAGGCGCAGCACGGTTTCCCGGTCGGCGGGCTCTTTGAGGTCGAGCGCCACCGAGCGGCGGCCTCGAAGCATCTGGTCGCTTTCCCGCGGGGCGAGCTGCAGGCCACCTGGCGGGCGTTCCACTCGAACGACATCAGCGCCTAGATCGGCCAACAGCATCGCCGCATGAGGGCCGGGGCCGATCCCGGCCAGCTCGATCACTCGCAGCCCCACCAGCGGTCCCGGCATCGCGCTCCTCCTCATCCCCCGCCGTGCGCCTGTCGCCGACGTCGTGGAATGCACCGCCCACGGCAGGCGTTACCACATTTGGTGCGGGCCGGGCCGGGCCGGTGACCGGTGATGTGTATTCTGCCTGCGAGGTTCATGGTTACTGGAGAGTAGATACGCTGGGCGCTGCGTCGAGTTTCGGTCATGCGACCGATCTGCAGCACGCAGGGAGGGGGCGTTTTGACCCTCCACGAATGTCCCCGGTATCCTAGCCACGGCGCCCGACTCTGGTCGGGCAGCTCCGCGTGCCTGTTGGCGGTGCACCACCGGCGGTGCGGGTCCAGTTACTGAGGATCCTCCACCTCCGGCCTGGCGAGGGCGCCGCCAAGCTCCAGTCGGGACAGTTTCTGGGTAATCGGCTGGGCCAACAGCGACACGCCCGACCGCGGGATACGGAGTGACCGGCGCCCAACCGCGGCCGGATAGCACGACAGCGCCAGACGAGTACTAGCCAGACGAGTAGTAGAGCCAGACGAGTAGTAGCCAGACGCGCAGTAGATGACAGAGCACCACCGCCAGAAGACGGAAGAAAGCTGGTCCATGCCTACCATCCAGCAGCTGGTCCGCAAGGGCCGCGAGGACAAGGTCGCAAAGACCAAGACTGCGGCACTGAAGGGCAGCCCGCAGCGACGCGGGGTATGTACCCGCGTCTACACAACGACGCCGAAGAAGCCGAATTCGGCGCTGCGCAAGGTCGCCCGCGTCCGGCTCACCAGTCAGGTCGAGGTGACGGCTTACATACCAGGTGAGGGTCACAACCTTCAGGAGCACTCCATCGTCTTGGTGCGCGGCGGCCGAGTGAAGGACCTTCCCGGTGTGCGGTACAAGATCATCCGCGGGTCGCTGGACACTCAGGGCGTCAAGGGCCGTAAGCAGGCCCGCAGTCGCTACGGTGCGAAGAAGGAGAAGAGCTGATGCCGCGCAAAGGCCCGCCCCCGAAGCGACCGCTCATCTCCGATCCGGTCTACGGCTCGCCGCTGGTCACCCAGCTGGTCAACAAGGTCCTCGTGCAGGGCAAACGCTCGGTGGCCGAGAAGATCGTGTACCAAGCGTTGGAGGGTTGCCGGGACAAGACCGGCACCGACCCGGTGATCACTCTGAAGCGTGCGCTGGACAACGTCAAGCCGGCCATCGAGGTGAAGAGTCGCCGCGTCGGCGGCGCCACCTACCAAGTTCCGGTCGAGGTGCGTGCGGTGCGCTCCACCACGCTGGCGCTTCGCTGGCTGATCACCTTTTCCCGTCAGCGGCGGGAGAAGACCATGGTCGAGCGCCTGATGAATGAACTGCTAGACGCCAGCAACGGCCTCGGGGCGAGCGTGAAGCGCCGTGAGGACACCCACAAGATGGCCGAGTCGAACAAGGCCTTCGCGCACTACCGCTGGTGACGAAATACTTTCGAGACAGCTAGGGATGAACTCGTGGCACGTGAAGTGCTGACTGACCTCGCCAGGGTCCGCAACATCGGGATCATGGCGCACATCGACGCGGGCAAGACCACCACCACCGAGCGGGTCCTGTTCTACACCGGGATCAACTACAAGATCGGTGAGGTGCACGACGGCGCCGCCACGATGGACTGGATGGAGGAGGAGCAGAAGCGTGGCATCACGATCACCTCTGCTGCGACCACCACCTTCTGGAACGACCACCAGATCAACATCATCGACACCCCAGGCCATGTCGACTTCACCGTCGAGGTGGAGCGGTCGCTTCGGGTGCTTGATGGCGCCGTTGCGGTCTTTGACGGCAAGGAGGGTGTCGAGCCCCAGTCCGAGACGGTGTGGCGGCAAGCCGACAAATACGACGTCCCTCGCATCTGTTTCGTCAACAAGATGGACAAGCTGGGCGCGGACTTCTACTTCACCGTGCGCACCATCCGCGAGCGTCTCGGCGCCAATCCACTGGTCATTCAGCTCCCGATCGGCTCTGAGTCCGACTTCCAAGGTGTCGTTGATCTAGTTGATATGCGGGCACTGACCTGGCGCGGAGAGGTGCAGAAGGGCGAGGACTACACCGTCGAGCAGATCCCGGCGAACCTGGTCGAGGTCGCGAACGAGTACCGGGAGAAGCTTCTCGAGGCTGTCGCCGAGACCGACGACGAGCTCATGGAGCTCTACCTCGGCGGTCAGGACCTCACCACCGAGCAGATCAAGGTGGGCATCCGGAAGCTCACCGTGCACAGCCAGGCTTATCCGGTGCTGTGCGGCTCGGCGTTCAAGAACAAGGGCGTGCAGCCGATGCTGGACGCAGTGATCGACTACCTGCCCTCGCCGCTGGACGTCCCGCCGATGGAAGGGATGCTGCCCGACGGTACGCCCGCCATCCGCAAGCCCACGACAGAGGAACCATTCTCCGCGCTGGCGTTCAAGATTGCCGCGCATCCGTTCTTCGGGAAGCTGACCTACGTCCGGGTTTACTCCGGTCGCGTCGGCGCGGGCTCGCAGGTGATCAACTCGACCAAGGAGCGCAAGGAGCGCATCGGCAAGCTCTTCCAGATGCACTCCAACAAGGAGAATCCGGTCGATGAGGCGCGGGCCGGCCACATCTACGCGATGATCGGCCTGAAAGAGACGACCACCGGTGACACCCTGTGTGACCCGCAGGCGCCGATCATCCTGGAGTCGATGACCTTCCCGGAACCGGTCATCCAGGTCGCCATCGAGCCCAAGACAAAGAGCGATCAGGAGAAGCTGGGCACGGCGATTCAAAAGCTGGCCGAGGAGGATCCCACCTTCCAGGTGAAGCAGGATGACGAAACCGGTCAGACGATCATCGCTGGGATGGGTGAGCTGCACCTCGAAGTACTGGTGAACCGGATGCGCAGTGACTACAAGGTCGAGGCGAATATCGGTAAGCCTCAGGTGGCTTATCGGGAGACGATCCGCAAGACGGTGGACAAGCTGGAGTACACCCATCGCAAGCAGACAGGTGGCTCAGGTCAGTTCGCCCGCGTGATCATCAAGTTGGAGCCGCTGCAGACCACCGATGGCGCGCTCTACGAGTTCGACAACAAGGTCACCGGTGGGCGGATCCCCAAGGAGTACATCCCGTCGGTGGATGCCGGGGCGCAGGACGCCATGCAGTACGGCGTACTCGCGGGTTACCCGCTGGTCGGCGTGAAGGTCACGTTGCTGGACGGTGCCTACCACGAGGTGGACTCCTCCGAGATGGCCTTCAAGATCGCCGGATCGATGGCGCTCAAGGAGGCTGCACGCAAGGCGGGCCCGGTGATCCTGGAGCCGATGATGTCGGTCGAAGTGACCACACCCGATGACTACATGGGTGACGTCATCGGTGACCTCAACTCCAGACGGGGTCACATCCAGCAGATGGACGAGCGCAGCGGTTCCCGCGTCATCAAAGCCTTGGTGCCGCTGTCGGAGATGTTCGGATACGTCGGCGATCTGCGGTCGCGCACCCAGGGTCGGGCGCAGTACACGATGCAGTTCGATTCCTACGCCGAGGTCCCGGCCAACGTGTCCAAGGAGATCATCGCGAAGGCGACGGGGGAGTGATGAAGGAAGACCAGGTCGCACTCACCCGAAGCCTTCAAATCAGACACAGGGGCTACGGGTGAGTGATGAAGAAGACCAGGCCACACTCACCCGGAGCCTTCAGAGGCGGCGGCAGTAGACATTGCGGGACGAGTGATGAAGTGATCCTCTTCGGCTGCGGCTAGCCGCAGCAGCGGGCACCGAGGCCCCCCTCTGGAGGTCCGCCAAGACCACCCTGACAGCATGCCGCCACACAGGACCGGCGCGACCGGTCCGGCTGATACGGCGGATCCAAGAGAACGAGTCCAGGAGGACGAGACCAGTGGCGAAGGCGAAGTTCCAGCGGACCAAGCCGCACGTCAACATCGGGACTATCGGTCACATCGACCACGGCAAGACCACGCTGACCGCGGCGATCACCAAGGTCCTGCACGACAAGTACCCGGACGTGAACGAGGCATCGGCGTTCGACATGATCGACAAGGCCCCGGAGGAGAAGCAGCGGGGCATCACGATCTCGATCGCGCACGTTGAGTACCAGACCGAGAAGCGGCACTATGCGCACGTCGACTGTCCCGGGCATGCCGACTATATCAAGAACATGATCACCGGTGCGGCTCAGATGGATGGTGCCATTCTGGTGGTAGCCGCCACCGACGGTCCGATGCCGCAGACCCGGGAGCATGTGCTGCTGGCTCGCCAGGTCGGCGTGCCCTACATCGTCGTTGCGTTGAACAAGGCCGACATGGTCGACGACGAGGAGATCATGGAGCTAGTCGAGCTCGAGGTCCGTGAGCTGCTCTCCAGCCAGGAGTACCCGGGAGACGATCTGCCGATTGTCCGGGTGTCGGCGCTCAAGGCGCTTGAGGGCGACGCCGAGTGGGGCAAGAAGCTCTTGGAGCTTATGGATGCCGTGGATGAGAACATCCCCGAGCCGGTGCGCGAGACCGATAAGCCGTTCCTGATGCCCATCGAGGATGTCTTCACCATCACCGGTCGCGGCACCGTGGTCACCGGCCGGATTGAGCGCGGCATCATCAACGTGAACGAGCAGGTGGAGATCATCGGCATTAAGGACAAGGCGATGACGACCACCGTCACCGGTGTCGAGATGTTTCGCAAGTTGCTTGATCAGGGTCAAGCCGGTGACAACGTGGGCTTGCTGGTTCGTGGCATCAAGCGCGAGGAGGTGGAGCGCGGGCAGGTCGTCATCAAGCCCGGCACCAACACTCCGCACACCGAGTTCGAGGCGCAGGTCTACATCCTGTCCAAGGACGAGGGCGGCCGGCACACGCCGTTCTTCAACAACTATCGCCCGCAGTTCTACTTCCGCACCACCGACGTGACCGGCGTGGTGACCCTGCCCGAGGGCACCGAGATGGTCATGCCGGGCGACAACACCGCAATGTCGGTGCAGCTCATCCAGCCGATCGCGATGGACGAGAA
>JALZCO010000097.1 GCA_030863015.1 Actinomycetota bacterium | reverse complement strand
CGCAGCGGTGCTTGTGCGCCGACTCGTGGTTGCCCGGGCACAGTCTGGCCCACGAGGCGAGGTGACCGGCGCTGGGGAAGCGGGTCATGTCCACCCCGATCTCGGCGATGATCACCTCGGCGGTGCGTCGACCTATTCCGGGGATGGTGATCAACCGGCGCAACTGGTCAGCGAAAGGGCGGGTAACTCGGTCAATCTCCTCATCGAGCCCGGTGATGGCCACGGTCAGCGCATCGGCGTGATTCAGGTGCATCTGCAGCATCAACGCGTGGTGGGCACGGAAACGACCTTCCAAGGCAAGTCCCAGCTCGGGGATCTTGGGTCGCATCCGCCCTCGGTCAACAGGTCCAGCAGTTCGGTATCGCGCACCCCGGCAATCAACCCGGCCAGCATCTGCCGGGCAGAGACCCCGAGAATGTCGGTGGCCACCGAGTCCAGCTTGATTCCGGCGTCTTCGAGCAGCTTTTGCACCCGCTGGGCTTCCCGGGCCCGCTCCTCGATGCGCTTTTTGCGGTACCAAGTCAAATCCCGCAGCTCAGCGATCACCCGGGGCGGCACCAACGAGCCGCGTAGCAACCCGCACTCGGCTAGCTGAGCCAGCCACGCCGCATCCGACACGTCGGTCTTGCGGCCCGGTGAGTTTTTCACATGGTGGGCGTTGACCAGCATCAGCCCCAGATCTGAGCCCTCCTCCAACACATGCCAGACCGGCTTCCAGTACACCCCGGTCGCCTCCATCACCACCTGAGTCACGCCCTCGGCCAGCAGCCAATCCCGCAGCTTGTCCAGCTCCGCAGTAAACGTGCGAAACTCCCGCACCACCTGCCGGCGCCGCCCGCCCTGACCGGGTGTGCGTACACAGGCCATTACCGTCTTCTTGTGCACGTCCAGCCCGGCGCACCGAGCCACGATGATCTCCATGCCGCCTCCTCACGACGGTCCAGACACCGCCCGAGGAGCCTGAAACTCAACGAATCTGAGACACGTGCTCGCAGCAACAATCCAGGGTTCCTCCAGGCTCCAGCGCCAGTCTGACCCACAGGCTCACAGCACCACTGAACACCGACGTCAACGGGCGGCCAACCCCAGTTTCATCCGCCACGGGCGGCCCCGTAAGGGGCCATACGCGTCTGACCCGGCCACGTGGCTGCGCACACCCAGGCCACGTCGATGGCTGAGCATCACCGAGGCCCCCATAGACCTTCGCTGGCAAGCTCTTAGGCTGGCCCGTCACGCCGCTGGGGACCGTGACACTGCGGCTGCTGAGGGGCTCGTCGCTGCTGCTAGTGCAAGGGTGGGACTGGCAGCTGGCGCGTTTCATTTGGCGCAAGCCGCGCTCGACGCGGTGACCGTGCCGACCAACACCTCGGAAATGATGCAGCTTGCCGGATTCCTCGCGCTACGCCGCTCAGTAGTCGCCGCAGCGGATGGCCAGTCAGCTGATGTAGACGCTTCAGTCGACTATGCGACCGACCTCGCCGAGCGCACCGGGGAAAGCAATGCTTACGGGCTGGGATTCGGCCCGATCAAAGTCGGCCTGTACCGCATGACGGGGACTACTGGAGGTCGGAGACAATGAACGGACAGCGGCGCTCGCTGAGAGTCTGACCCCGGAAGCGCACGTAAACCGGTCGGTTCAAGCCGCCTACTGGGCCGACTACGGCCGTGCGCTAGCCCGGATGCGAGGGCGCCAGAGCGACGCAGTAATGGCGCTGCGTCGAGCTGAGCTGATCTCTCCACACCGCATCCAACGAGGCCTGGTGGTCCGCGAGGTGCTCGCCGAGCTGCTGACGCGTTCCCGGCGCGATGCCACGGGGCGCGAGCTGCGGCGGATGGCCTATCGGGCCGGTCTGCCGGTGTAGCCCGTCGGAGTGACGTTTCTGGCCAAGAACACCGCGAGCTTGAGGGCGTTCACACTCGTCAACCGTGACCAATGGCTCCACCGACGCAGCAGCGACACCGACCGACCGTAACCGCAAGGTGCTTCAAGCTACTTGCGCGCTGCATCGCGGTCCGGTCGGTTTCGCCAACGTTGTTGTGAGCAAACGCGGCGGAACGATCGTGTTCGACCCGCACGTCGATGGCGCGTGCGTGGTGATCCTAGCTGAGGCCGAGGCCGTCGCCCTGCGGGACGCCCTGACGTGGTGGCTGGGATGACCGCGGTGCCGCTAACCAGACGCTGGGCGACTGGGCTATCGGTGCTGCGGCGTATCGCTTTCGCGCTGCGCGTTGCCGACCCGCCTCTGTTCGGCAAGACCTGCCTACAGGCTGGCCTCGGCGAATCTGGCGTGGATTGCGGATGCCGCCCCGTGGTGAGCCCCGGCCGGGCGCTCGGTGTGAGCTTGTGCCCCTCCGCTTTCGCTCCCGACGCCCGGCCGGTTCCAAACCCTATAAACATCTTTGGCCGGGCTGCCTGGTGAAGCGTCAGATGAAGTGGGGACTAAGCGTGCTGGACTGTCGCGACCACGCCATCGATGAACGCCGAGACCACCCGATCGGCGTGTTCAAGGCTGAGTGCGGCCATTTACTGATGATGGTTACCGCCCTGCGCGCGGCGCCGTCCGGGACACAGTGCGAGGCGTGCACCGCAGTCGCCGGGCCAGGACACCCGCTCCGTGACCTGGCACACCAGGACGAGAAGTGACTCGCCCGGTCGCCCCGCGCTGGGCGTTGTCCCCGCTGGACCACAAAGTGCACCTGTTACTACCCAGGGGCGGCCATCTGGGTGTACTCGCCGCTTACTGCAGGCACCTGCTGCCCACGGTGGCTACCGTGCACGATTAGCCTCCCGACCGGGGGCGCTGCACATGCTGCCACCTGATTTTCCAAGCGGAGATCAACCCGCCGAGATTCGGCCGGGTCCAAAGCAGCAGGAGGTTGTTGAACGAGGAGACCCCGTCCGGCCGTCGATTTCTGAGCGCCGTACCGCCCAGGGGCTTCCAGCTCCCGATGGCCGGACGGTCCCACCACGAAAGCGCAGGATCCCATGATGATGTTGTTACGACGCAAGGCGGCAAAGCACCGGTTGCAGCCGCCGGTGCGGCGCATGGTTGACATGGTGGATATCAGCGGCGAGGTCCACCTGCTGACACCTGATGCCGCCGCTGCGGGCCTTCGTGGCGAAAGCCGCTACGTTGCTGTGTGCGGGAAGCGCGTACTGCCTGCGGCGATGGTCGATCCCGGGCGGCGCTACTGCTGGCCGTGCCGCTCCACCACTATCCCGAGCCAAAGGTCGCATTCACACGCGGGTCACGGGAGTGTAGCGCTGTAGACCCAGCGGCGGCTCAGTTGGTGGTCCACACCGCGGAAGTTATTCGTCGTAAGGACGGCCCTATCGTAGCTTCGCAACTTGGGAGGTATCTCAACGGTCTCGGGACATCCAGCAGCACCCGCGAACTCCCCGCTTAGCGCAGTCGCAGTGCAGCTGCCCAGAGCCCTGTGGACCCTTAATCAGTTCCGGTGGCTCGGCGTCCAGATCGGCTAGGGCATGGATTTGGTCCGCCGAGGCCAGCACCAGCGGGCACCTGTCTTGGCAGCGACTGCTACGACATCGTGTACTGGCAGCAGCGGATTTACCGGCAGCGGCACTGCGCCCTGCTGGATCGCGCCGGCGAAGGTCTCGGCGAAGCCGGGACCGTCGAGCAGCATGATCAGCACCCGATCGTCAGGACGCACGTCGAGCTCACCCAGCGCGGCGACAACGCGAGCGCCTGATAGCTCAGCTTGCGATAACTCATTAGCTGGCCCACCGCAGCGAAGGATTTTCCCTGGCGTAGGAGTGTTCGTCCGGTTGGACGGTTCCGGCCTGGACGAAATGGACGGCAAGTGGCCCGCTGGCTGCGGGAGCGACTTCAGCTCGGGAACTTATCCACAATCCGGACGCTAATCATCATCCCCCCGTTCAGTTTCCACGTACGACGGATGACGCAGGGCGGCTACAGAGGATGTAGCCCGGGAGGTCTCTACATCTGCAGGATGAGTATGACTGAACCCAACGGAAACGGCAAAGGCCAGTTGCTGCCACGCACTGTGGACACCATGCAGACATCCGTTGCTCTGGCGGAGTGAACTACTAAATTGAGCCTATAGGTGATCGGGCAATGCACATGATGCTGCACGTGCATATGCAGCGTAAACCCGTTTCGCCTTCATTCGGGGTGTATTAAATGTGGATCAACAGAAGGCGTCCCGTCAGATGGGATTCCGCGCGCAGCGGAACTGGGTCAGCCTTCCAGGCAGCCAAGCAGGCTGCGCTCGCGCGACACACCAGCACTGGCGGCTGCTGCAACCGAGGGAAGCGGTCCGACCGTGATCCGCCCCCTGATCAACCGAGCCCATACCCTCTATCACTGGCCCACTCAGCCCACAACACGGCGCCTCCGCTGACGATCATTCGTCGATCGCTCTTAAGGAGGCTGCGAATTTTCGATTCGAGCCGGCCCCGGCCCTAAAACTTAACCGGGTGGTCCCCACGGGTGGTCACCCCGCGCATCCTGAAAGATGATCGTTTGGCGCGTCGTCACAGCGCCTGCCGCGCTGCGGGTCCTACGTTCGAGGCCGGTAACGCAACGCAAGCGGCTTGTCGTTTGTGCTAGCACTTGGAGGTTCTTGCCGGGAATGCAGGCAGGTTACCCGTTGACGACCATCGCGCTCGGTTCTTCCGGTGGGGTATGGCGGATGTCGGTGGCACTAAAGAGCGGGGAGCCGTGATCAAGGCGGCGGACCGGGCTTTGCCGTAGCCGAAATCGGTCCGATGCGCCACCGGGTCCTGGCAGTACTGGAGTCGCACGGCATCATGCCCAGCTGGCTAGAACACGTTCCGACGCGACATTGCCAGTGTCGGTGAGTGCGACAACACGGCCGGCCGAACAGCACAATTAGCGGCCAGTTAGCCGCAGTTCACCTTCACAGCCGTGCCCTTCTCCGGTCCGAGTAAGGACGCAGTCCTAGTACTGCAATGACAGATTGTGACATCGTCGACGGTAGTGGCTGGTGCGGGCTCGGGCTTGGCTGGTTCGTCGCCAGTATGACCAGTGCAGGGTGTGGGCGACGGTGTGCTGGATGGGCGCTGCGACGCGGTTGAACAGTTTGCGAATTTCGTTGACGGTCAGTGGTATCAGTCCGGGTTCGGGCTTGTCATCGAGGCCGTTTTTTCAGGGTGTTTCGGGTGATGAGGAGGAAGGCAGCGGCGGCCATGGACAGGGTGATGTGCCGATACCATGCCTCGTATCGGCGGACTTGGTAGTGGTCGAGCCCGGTTTCGTTTTTGGCGGTGTGGAAACATTCCTCGATGGCCCATCGGGCACCGGCGACGCCGACCAACTCGGTCAGCTCGGTGTCGGCTGGTCCGTAGCAGAGGTAGTAGGCAATTTCGTCGGGGTCGGTGATCGAGCGGCGGGCGAGCAGCCAGTGCCCGCGGTCGGGTTCGCGCCATGGCCGGATGTCGATTGCGGCCCAGTCATACAGTCGCTGCCCGTGGGCGCCGTTCCCGCAGCTGAGGCGCTTCCAGTCACTCTCGACGAGCTCGGCAATCACCGCGTGCGCGCGGCGTTGTCGCAGATCCATGGAGATGACCATCTGCGACTTGGGCACCGCCAGAACGTGAGCGAGATCGTGTCCTTCGAGCCAGGATCGCAGACGACCGACCTGTCCGTAGGCTTCGTCGGCGGTCACCCACCCAAACGGCAGATTCGCCTCCAGGGCTCGCGCGATCATCCTTCGCGCCAGCTCTGGCTTCGTCTCAAAATTCCGCTCATCGGGAATTCCCGCTGTTCGGCACCTCTGTCGATCGGTGAACCAGTCTTTCGGGATATACAATTC
Organism: Actinomycetota bacterium; assembly: GCA_030863015.1. GTDB lineage: Bacteria > Actinomycetota > Actinomycetes > Mycobacteriales > Pseudonocardiaceae. Next base: position 3,165 of record JALZCO010000097.1, on the reverse strand, counting down.
TCGATCGATCAATCCCCGCCCCTGGGCACAGGCGTACGCGGCGAAGACCCCGACCTGGGAATTCTCGATCCGGCCCGCGGTGCCCGAGTACTGGCCAGCCACGCCAGCCGATTTCGTTCCCTTCTTGACGAACCCCGTCTCATCGACGATCAACACAGCCCGCTTGGCGTCACCCAACGCCTGCGCCACCACCGCACGCACATCGTCACAGACGCCGCCAACGTCCCAGGCGTAGAAGTTCAGCAGCCGCTGCATGCCCTGCGGCCCGCCATCACCGGCGGCCTCGGCCAGCGTCCATCCGTTCTTGCGCTCCGTCTCACTGAGCAGTCCACGCAGATAGACGGCCATCTGCCGGCGCGACTCCACCCGCCTAAACCGGCCCGCAAACCGACCCGTGAACGCCGCGAATCCCGCCGACCACTCCACCACCATGTCCCACATACATGATCAGCTACACCCTCAGTGAGCGAGCCTAGAGCAGACACGCCCGAAGCACTATAACAATCTGTCGTTGCAGTACTAGAAGGCAAGGCCCGGTTCGACGACGACGAACCGCCCTTCTGAGCCATCGCTACCCCGACTGGGGCCTGCCTCCCGCGGGTCCGGTCGGCGCAAAGGAACGGTCAGTAGCCGAGTGGCGCGGAAACAGCGAAGTCGGAAACGACCGGTTCGCAGTCTGAGATAGAAGAGATATGGCAGCCCCGGGCGGTGCGGTCAACACCATATCGGGGCCTTGATCCGCGGCCAGTCGGGCCTGGAGGCGAACCCGATGACCACCATCAACCACGGCGCGTATTTCTCATCCAGGTCGCGAGGACACTCCAGGACGATCCCACCATGCCCATGGTGCGATACTGGCGTCGCCCGGCTGTCCCGCGTGCTCCATCGAATTTACTTCGGCACTTGTTCAGCGCCTCGTAGAGCGAGGAAGCTACGCCCAGCACCAGCGACGTGGCCAAGTTCAACGGGTTGTTACGGTCCCTCCGGTGCATATCCCGCACGAGCACCCTATGGCGTGCTAGGTGGATTCGTGCCTAATGGTGGACAAATCAGCTCCTCCCGTGAGGGGGCCCGCCAAGTTGTGAGCGTCGCCGCGGGGGTACACCCAGTAGTTAAAGCTGACGGCCGGGATCAGAGCATACCCATACTGTCACCTGTGAGTACGAAGTTGTTCATAGGCATCTCACTCCTTTGATTCGAAGCGTGGCGAGCGTATGGAACGTGGCCAGCGTCGTGGCAGGCCCCTGACGGTCTCGAAGCAGACTCTCTGGAGTAGAGCGCGCTCACTTGCGCCGTGATACGAATCTGGGGCCGGTGGTGGCTTACGCCTAGCCACCGCAGGGCCTCACTCGGCACATCGCCAGCCACTCCGGGACCGGCGCATCCGGCCGCAGCACCGGATACCGGCAACGATCCGGCCAGTCCCACCGGCAAAACATCCGTTAGGACCAGCGGCAGAAGCCCCTAGGGAGCCGTCAAGGCCGCATTCTCGCAGGTCCGGTCCGATCATTCAGGTCACGGCCACCGCGCCAGGCAGAGCTTCCCGGTGGGGGAGAACGCCCCGGGGGAGCCCCTGCTACCCCGTTGTCCCTACCGGTACAAGGGGGCGAGTCGGCAGGACTTCACGGTGGTGCGGGGACACCGGGAGGCACGTGCCTAGTACCCCGCGGCTCGGCCGCGCCTAGTACGGCAACGGGGCATTTGCGAAAATGGGTGGCGCCTCGGCGGCGTAGTGGCAGGCTGGGAGTCAGTGCTGGCATCGATGTCGCACTGTGACCAGGCGATGACACGGGTAAGCCAGGTGACGGGTGCGAGTGCGGCTGCGGCGAGGAGATGCCGGATCTGGCACACCGGGGGTACCCATGAGGCTGACCAGGATTTCCCCTTCGCGCGCGGGGTTGCGTCATTGGCTTGCCGTAGTCGTCGTCGCGGGGCTCGCGGTCGCGGGCTGCGCCACTAACAACGCACCCAGCGAGCCGTCTCCGGCGCCTTCTCCACCCTTGGTGACCTCGGCACCCGACTGGGCCAGGTCCTTTTGCCAGACGATCCAGCCCTTCGTCGACCGGCTCTCCGCGCGGCCCCCGGGCGAGTTTGGCAACCTCGCCGCGGCACGGCAGGCCTACATCGACTATCTGGGCAACGTGCGAAGCGCCACCCAACAGGCGATCGACCGGCTCGCGGAGATCGGAGCCCCGCCGGTGGGCAACGGGCAACAGGTCCTTGACACCGTTCGCAACCAGCTCATCGAGCTTCGCACCGGCTTCGACGGCGCATTGGCCAAACTTAACCAGGCCAACCCCAACGATGCGGCCGCAATCCAACAGGCCTTCGTCGCGGTTAGCAACATCCTGGGCGCACTGGACACCAAGATGTCGGACAACCTCACCATCGACCCGCAGCTGGAGGCAGCCATCAATCAGACGCCGGAGTGTCAAAAGCTGACAAGATGAGGCCCAGTAGGCCAATCTTGAACGCAGTCGCTGCATCCGTCGCCTGCGCCCACGAGTTGATGCAGCGGGGTTGACCAGGAGAAAACTCTCGCTACTTCTCCAGTTTTCTTAATACTTCTCGATGTCCGACGGCCCGGCGATGGCCCAGGAGTCGATCTTGCACACTGTCAACTGCGGCCTTCTCACCGCAGCTCTACGGTCACCTGATCTAAGGCCGCGTAGCGCCGGTGCGGTGGGGAGTTGGGGTCCCGCGCGGGTTCGGCCTTGACCACCGGGTGCGACGCAGAGGCACTTCGGCCGTGGACGGTGAGAGGAGTAGACCGCCGCGTGCCCCGCACGTGCTGCGCCGACTCTGGGCGTAGCTAGGGACGCGGTTCAGAGATTGACACTGCTCCGTTTGGGCTATTGCGGTGCGTTGGATGCTTCTAAGCCTTACCTTATAGGACGTGTACGTACGCATGCACGTGCATCTGCAAGTACATCAGGTAGATACAGCTTCGTGAAGATCCAGGGGGTGTGGGTTAGCCGCGGTCGTCAGAACTCTGCGAGCCGAGTTGACGGAGGTCGTGAACAAGGCCAGGCCCGATCCGCGCGTAGCACCAAGGTCGCACCTAGCCTGCACCGCTGCCCGCTCAAAGAGAGGAAAGCGCATGCTGAAATTCGCTCAACTCCGGAGCAAGGCCGAAGTCTTTGCGGAGATCACACGCAATTACCC
>JALZCO010000085.1 GCA_030863015.1 Actinomycetota bacterium | reverse complement strand
GGTATGAGAATCAGGTGAGGTTGGCGAACGCCTCGACGTCATTGATTCGGCCAGAGATGATCACCACGTCGCCACGGTGCACAACAGTATCCGGAGTGGCGTAGGTGAACTCCTCGCCGGAACACTTGACGGCGACCACCGTGATGCCGTGCCGAGCGCGGACCCCGCTCGCCGAGAGGGGGCGATCGAGGATCTCGCGCGGGGCGGCGGTCTTGACCATGGCGAAGTTGTCGTCGAACTCGATGTAGTCGATCATCCGGCCGGTGACCAGATGGGCCACCCGCTCGCCCATGTCGAATTCGGGCAGCACGACGTGGTGCGCGCCGATCCGTTGCAGGATGCGTCCGTGCTGGCGGCTGGTGGCTTTGGCCCAGATGTGCGGGATGCCCAGGTCGACCAGCACCGCGGTGGTGAGGATGCTGGCCTCGAGGTCGGTACCGATGCCGACGACGGCGCGGTGGAAGTCGGGCACGTCGAGCTGCTGCAGCGCCTCGGCGTCAGTGGTGTCGGCGACCGCGGCGTGGGTCAGGTCATCGGCGTACCTCTGAACAAGGACCGGATCGCTGTCCAGGCCGAGCACTTCCGAGCCGCGACGGACCAGTTCCAGCGCCAGCGATGCGCCGAACCGGCCCAGGCCGAGGACGACGACCCGGCTGGTACGTAGATCGCGGTCGTTCTTAGCCAACGATGGTTCGCTCCTCCGGCAGCTCGTAGCGGCGCCCGCGGTCGCGCAGGGCGAGCGCGGAGGCCAGTGTGATGGGGCCCAGTCTGCCCAGGAACATCAGCGCGGTGAGCACGAGTTGCGCGGGCGCCGACAACTCGTCGGTGATCCCCGTCGAGAGCCCAGCGGTGCTGAAGGCTGCGACGGTCTCGAACAGCACCGCATCGAGCCCGAAGTCGCTGATCGACAGCAGAGTCACCGTGGACACCATCACCAGCCCGACGCCGGCCAGCGCGACGGTGAGCGCCTGGCGCTGCACGGCGGCGGGCAGTCGCCGGCCCAGGACGTGCACCGTGGGTTCGCCGCGAACCTCGGCGAACATGATGAACGCCAGCAGTGCGAAGGTGGTCACCTTGATGCCGCCGGCTGTGCCGGCACTGCCGCCGCCGATGAACATCAGGACCTCAGTGATGAGCAACGTCGCGGGATCCATCTGCCCGACATCAATGCTGTTGAACCCAGCGGTGCGCGGCATGATGCCGTGAAAGAAACCGATGACGAGCTTGCCGCCCACGTCGACCGGACCGATCGTGCCCGGGTTGCGCCACTCGGCGATGAGGAACGCTGCGATCCCCACCACCACGAGTATCGCGTAGGTGATGACGGTGACCCGTACGTGTAATGACCACCGGGAGGTGCGCCCGCGCAGCCGCCGGCCCAGCTCGAAGAGCACCGGAAAGCCGATGCCCCCGGCGATGCTGGCGAGTGTGATCGGCACGCAGATCCATGGGTCGGTGGCGAAGGGAATCATACTGTCGGTGAATAGCGCGAAGCCGGAGTTGTTGAACGAGGACACCCCGTGGAAGCCGCCGAGATACAGCGCTCGCCCCAGCGGTTCGTCGTAGAACAGCGCAAATCGCGCCACCAACGCCACTGCCACCAGGAACTCGATGACGAGACTGATCGCCAGCACGCCACCGAGGACCCGGCGGACCTCGCCGAGCCCGAGCGACTTGGTCTCAGCTTGGGCGGTCAGTTGCAGCCGCAGCCCCATGCGCTGGGCGACGAGTAGACCGAGCAGCGTCGCCAAGGTCATGATTCCGATGCCGCCGGCCTGGACCAACCCGAGGATCACCAGCTCGCCGGATGTGGACCAGTACGTCGGCGTGTCCACGACCAGCAAGCCGGTGACGCACACGGCCGAGACCGCGGTGAATACCGCCACGACGAAATCGGGCGAAGTGCCGGTCTCGGTGATGCCGGGCAGCATCAGCAACGCCGTCCCGATCGCTGCCGCCACGGCGAATCCGGCGACGACCGCAGCGGCCGGCCTGCGGAGCAATCCGGCAACCGGCGACCACTGCCGCAGCACCGCGATCACCACGAAGCGAAGACTAGCTACCACTGCCCAGCGGCTTGGGGAGTGCCGCTCTCCCGGCGTACCGGCAGCGAGCACACTGGTCGGCGTGAGCCGGCCGTCCCCGCAGAACCTGCCGAGCGCCACCCGTGCCCGGCGCCGGTTGTCGTCCCAGGCTAGACGAGGCGAGCTGCTCGATGCGGCGCTGCGGGAGTTCAGCAGCCGGGGTTATTACCTCACCCAGATGGAACACGTCGCCGCCACCGCCGGGGTGAGCAAGGCGCTGGTGTACCAGCACTTCCCGAGCAAGGAGGAGCTCTTCGCAGCGGTGACCGAGCATGTTGTGGAGGGTTTCATGGGACGGCTGCCCGAGGTGTTGGGCGAGGCCGGCGATGCGTTCGGTGCCTGGCGCGGTGTGGTCCGGCTGCTCTGCGACCTGGTGAGCGAGCGTCCGGAGGCGTGGGCACTGGTCGCGCGGCACCTGGATAACCCCGAGGTCGGCGCGTCGCTACGCGGGCTCCGCGAGCAGATGAATGAGGTGCTGGCGGCGGTACTGGCCAGCTACTACGCCCCGGAGCAGGAGGGGGCGATGCCCTCCGAGGAGGAGGTACTGGAGCAGGCACGGTTGACCGTCCCGTTGCTCGTCGGCGCGCTGCAGGGGCTGATGTCCTGGTGGCTGGAGCACCCGGAGGTGCCGCGCGCGAAGGTGGAGGCGCGGGCGGTTGCTTTCGGATGGCTGGGCCTGGACCGGATCCGCCGCGGTGAGTGGCTTCCACTTGTCAGTGACTGACGAGTCAGTTACTTTGGGGTATCCGTCCGTCGAGGAGGCCGCACGTGTCCATGACGAGCGCCGTTGATGCGACCACCAGCCGCATTCCGGACCGGGAGGAAACCGCGCAGCGGCTGCTGCGGACCTCGGCCAAGCATTCCTACGACCCGGCCGTCGAGATCAACTGGGACGCCCCGCTGGCGCCGGACCGCTACTTCCTCGACCCGCGCCGCAGCTCGCTGTACGGCACTGCGATCTGGGACCGGATGAGCGAGCAGCAGCGGATCGACCTGACCAAGCACGAGCTCGCGAGCCTTTACTGCATGGGAATCTGGTTCGAGACGATCCTCATGCAGATGCTCGTCCGGCACGTCTACGACCGTCCCAAGGGCAGCGCACACGCCCGGTACGCCTGGACCGAGATCGCCGACGAGTGCCGGCACTCGGTCATGTTCTCCCGCGCCGCCGAGAAGTTCGGTGGCCCGGACTACGGTCCCGACTGGCTGGTACACCACCTCGGACGGCTGCTCAAGACGACCTCCAACGGCACTTTGACCTTCAGTGGCGCCATCTACGTCGAGGAGATCCTCGACGCGCTGCAGCGCGAGCAGATGGCGGATGAGTCGCTCCAGCCGATGGTGCAGAAGGTGTCGTGGATCCACGTCGTCGAGGAAGCCCGCCATATCCGCTACGCCCGCGACGAGACCCGTCGCCAGTGGCCCCGGTTGGGCTGGCTGGGCCGCGCCTACAGCCGCTTCATCCTCGCGTTGGTGGTCTACTTCTCCACCACCAGACTGATCGACCCTAAGGCGTACGCGGCGATCGGGCTGGACGTCGACGAGGCCGTCGCAGCAGCAGCAGCGAACCCACACTGGCGGCAGACCAAACAGTTCGCCGCCCGCAAGGTCATCGACTTCTTCAATGAAGTAGGGCTCATCGCCGGACCGGGCAAGCTGCTCTGGCGCCGGGCCGGAGTGCTGTAGAGCCTGACCAGCGCCCGCCGGGCAAGATCGAGGTATGAGCGGGAGCGAGGAATACGACTACGTCGTCGTCGGCGGTGGATCGGCAGGGTGCGTCCTTGCGGTCCGGCTGTCGGAGGATCCGTCGGTCACGGTGTGCCTGCTTGAGGCCGGCCCGTCCGACGTCGGCGAACCGGCGATCCTGCGACTGGAGCGGTGGCCCCACCTCATGGGGTCCGGCTACGACTGGGATTTCCCGATCGAGCCTCAGCACAAGGGCAACAGCTTCCTGCGGCATTCCCGGGCCAAGGTCCTCGGTGGTTGCTCGTCACACAATTCCTGCATCGCCTTCTGGCCGCCCCGCGAGGATCTCGACGAATGGGCGGCCATGGGCTGCGAGGGCTGGAGCGCCGAGGAATGCTGGCCGTTGCTCACCCGGCTGGAGAGCAATGCCAGTCCAGGCGATCACCACGGCCGTTCGGGCCCGGTGACGCTGCGGCAGATCCCGCCGCACGACCCGTGCGGTGTCGCCGTGCTGGCGGCCGCGGCCGAGGTGGGCCTACCCACCGTGCGTTTCAACGACAACGTCACGGTCACCGAGGGCGCCGGCTTCTTCCAGATCAACGCCGATGACGGCAACGCCCGCATGTCGTCCTCGCGTGCCTACCTGCACCCGATCATGACCCAGCGGCGCAACCTGGTGGTTTGTACCAATACCTGGGCCAAGCAGGTGCTCTTCGATGCGGGCAAGCGAGCGACCGGGGTGCAGCACCTGGACTGCGAGACCTTTCAGTACAACACCGTGCGCGCCCGGCGGGAGGTGATCCTGTGCGCCGGCGCGATCGATACCCCCAAGCTGCTGATGCTGTCCGGCATCGGACCGGCCGAGCACCTGCGCGATGTCGGCGTCGACGTGCTGGTGGACAGTCCCGGCGTCGGGTCCAACTTGGACGACCACGTCGAGGGACTCGTGATGTGGGAGGCCTCGCAGCCGATGGTCACTCGGTCCACGCAGTGGTGGGAGATCGGCCTGTTCGCCCGGACTGAGCCGGGACTCGATCGGCCTGACCTGATGATGCACTACGGCTCGGTGCCGTTCGACCTGAATACCGTGCGGTGGGGTTACCCGACCACGTCGAACGGTTTCTGCCTGACACCGAACGTCACCCGCGGCCGGTCCCGCGGAACCATCCAGCTCCGGACGCGTGACTTCCGGGACCGCGCCGCGGTGGACCCGCGCTACTTCACCGACCCCGAAGGCCATGACATGTCCGTGCTGCTCGCCGGCATCAAGCTTGCCCGCCGCATCGCTGCGCAGCCGGCGTTGCTGCGTTGGATCGACCGAGAACTGGCACCCGGGGCAGACGCGGTCAGCGACGACGAGCTCATCGACTACCTCCGCAAGACCCACAACACCGTCTACCACCTCGCGGGCACGGCCAGGATGGGTGCGGCAGGCAACCCGCAGGCCGTGGTCGACCCACGGCTGCGGGTCAAGGGGGTGACCGGGCTGCGGGTCGCGGACGGCTCCATCATGCCGTTCCTGCCGGCTGTCAACCCGAACATCACCACGATGATGATCGGGGAGAAGGCCAGCGATCTCATCATCGAGGACGCGGGTCAGCCCCGGGCCTGAAGGGCCGCGACGAGCCGGTCCACCGTGGCGCCAAGGCCCCATTTCCGCTGCAGGGCGGTGAGCGCGCCGGGGTCGGCCGGCACCACGGGCAATGTGTCGTCGTGATCTTGGCGCACCGGGGCATCGGTAGCTACCCGGACCACGACGGGGGCACGCTCCAGGTAGTTCCGGGACGCCCGCAGCTTGACCCGCATCCCCGGGGCCAGTGCCGACCGCGGATCGTCCAGTGCCACCAGCAGGCCCTCCACCGAGCCGAACCGGGTGATCAACGTGGCCGCGGTCTTCTCGCCGATACCTGGCACCCCGGGCAACCCGTCGGACGGGTCGCCGCGCAGCGCAGCCAGGTCCGCGTAACCGGGTCCGGCTCCGGTTTCGGGTAGCCCGTAGCGTCTGGCGAGTTCGGTAGGGCCGATCACCTCCGCTTTGGCCAACCCCCGCCCGATGTAGACCACCCGCACGGGAGTCGGCTCCGTGCGCACCACCTGAAACAGGTCCCGATCACCGCTGACCACCTCGACCGGGGCGCGGCGCTCAGCCGCAGCCAGCGCGCCGATCACGTCGTCGGCCTCGTAGCCCTCAGCACCCGCAGTGGCCAGGCCCGCGGCAGCCAGCAACTCAAGGATCAGCGGCACCTGCGGGCTCAGGGTGTCCGGCACCTGCTCGACGTCAGTAGCCTCGGGTCGGGTCTCCTCGGCGACCCGATGCGCCTTGTAGGAGGGGATCGCGGCGACCCGGAAAGCCGGCCGCCAGTCCAGGTCCAGGCAGGCCACCAGCCGGGACGGGCGGCGCGACTCGATCAGCCGGGAGACCATGTCGGTGAAACCGCGCACCGCGTTGACCGGGGTACCGTCCGGGGCGGTGATCGATTCGGGAACCCCGTAGTAAGCCCGGAAGTACAGGCTCGGGGCATCGAGCAGCAACAGTGGTGCATCCATAAGAGCAGAGCCTGCCAGCTCCCGGCCCCGGTCCTCAGTAATCAGCCCCTCGGGGCAGATCGGGCGCTATGCGCACCGTGAACTCGACGTCACCGACGCTGCGGCGCGGAGATGTCGGTGACGTCGAGTTCGACCCCTGACCACTAAGCTTTGAGTGTGCCCGCTGCACTCGACACCCTCACCTCCCGCCTGGTCCGGGCCCAGCAGGCCGCCCAGGTCGCCGGTCTGGACGCTCTGCTGGTCACGCCCAGCTCTGACCTGCATTACCTGCTGGGGGTGGCCGGCGAGTCCCATGAGCGGCTGACCTGCCTGGTGTTGCCCGCCGATGGCGACCCGGTCCTGGTCGTCCCAGCCCTGGAACGCCCGGGTCTGGACGCCACCCCGGTGGGCGAGCTCGGCCTGGAGATCGCCGAGTGGGCCGATGATGATGACCCGTACGCCTTGGTCGCCGGCTTGCTGCTGCGGTCCGGCGCGCGGCCGGCGCGCGCCGCGGTGGGGGATGCGATGCCCGCGGCCCACGTGCTGCGGTTGCGAGCCGCGTTGCCCGCCTGCGAGCAGGAGCTGGCGTCGACGGTGCTGCGCCAGTTGCGGATGCGCAAGGACGCCGCTGAGATCGCTGCGCTCACCACGGCTGGCCAGGCCATCGACCGGGTGCACGCCCGGATGGGGGAGTGGTTGCGGGTCGGGCGGACTGAGGCGCAGGTCGGCGCCGACGTGGCCGCCGCGATCGTCGCGGAGGGGCACACTGCGGCAGCCTTCGTCATCATCGGTTCCGGTCCGCATGGAGCAAGCCCGCATCACGACGTGTCGGACCGGGTGATGCAGCCCGGAGACGTCGTGGTGGTCGACATCGGCGGACCGACATCGGAGGGCTACTTCTCCGACTGCACCCGCACCTACAGCCTCGGCGATCCGGCCGACGCCGGCGTCGCCGCTGGTTATGCGGTGCTGCAGGCCGCACAGGACACTGCAGTAGCAGCAGTCCAGCCAGGGATCACTGCGGAGCAGGTGGACGCTGCTGCCCGGATCCCGATCACCGACGCCGGTTTCGGCGACCGGTTCATCCACCGGACCGGACACGGGATCGGTCTTGAGGTGCACGAAGAGCCCTATATCGTGGCCGGCAACGATCTGGTGCTCGAACCTGGAATGACGTTCAGCATCGAACCGGGGATCTACCTCCCGGGTCGTTGGGGCGCCCGTATCGAAGACATCGTGGTGGTCGACGAACACGGCGCGACCCGGCTCAACCACCGCCCACGCGAACTCGTGGCCTTACCGGTATGACGCTGCGTGGACGACTGACCCGCAGGTGATTCAATCCGCCCTTGGCTGCGCCTGTCGGACGACGATCAAGCGACCGGATACCGGGTGTGAATCCGCGCTCAATACAGAGATCGGCACTGTTGCTTGTGGCGACGGTCACAATTTGTCGCTGAATGTCACTTGATTCACATTCGCGCAACGGGATATTAACACTCAATCGCCATTGGTCACCTGCCGCCAGTTTTGACGTAACTACTGATCCCCTAACCTGAAGAAGGTGACCGAGGGGGCTTGCCCTGGCGCGCCGACACATAGCAAAGCGCCAGCTCATTGACGACAACGGCGGGGCTGACCGCCAATCAACGTCATCAGCTCCGCCGTCCGCGGAAACGCACAGATGGGAACAGGTCATGACGATAAGCAGCAAGCTCGCAGGAGCTCGAGAGATCGACGAGTACGATCTCCTGGTGACACCCGAGTTCGCTGAACTTGCGGACTTCGCCGGGTTTGGATCCTACGAGGCAGTGGCCGTGCAAGAGACCGGGAAGGTTATTGCACCGTTCACTGAAAATATCGCGGAGGCAATATCCGGGTACCTCATGACGCGTCCGGAATCGGCTCCGCTCATGAGCGGGATGGAGTCACCGGTCAGCACACTGGTGATTAAGGAATGGCTGGATAGGACGATTGCCGGACCGTTTGACGGTGAGATGTCTGCATTCCTGCGAGAGGTCAGCCAAGTCGGGGGCAAGGGGATAACCTTTCCGGGTGTGCAGGTGCCGCTCCCGCCGCAGCTGATCCTGGCTCTCACTGCATGGATGCAGGGACAGATCCTCAAGGCCTTGGGCGAGACCTGCGACGTCGCCACTGTCTCGGCGGCCGGGGGAGCATGGATGAACCAGTTCATGCTGCAGCTAGGGATCGTCCTTGAACCTACCCTGGCAGCACCGGAGGCCCCCCTGGGCCGCCATGAGGCCGCCGAGTTTCACCCCTACGCGGAGTTTGCGGGTTTTGGCGCCAAGGAAACGTCGATCCTGCGCAAGACCGGCCCGCTATTGGGGCCAGCGGCAGGTGGCGTGGTCACCCTTGCTTATGATTACCTGCTTTCCCGTCCAGAATCGGCCGGATACTTCCAGGACGCGACGCATCTCACGCAGCGTAAAATGACGCTCAAGGCGTGGTGGTCCAGGAGCACCATGAAGCCGATGGACGGTGATTTCCACGCCTACATGTCCAAGGTGGCCGATGCCCATGTCAAGGGCGGTGGGACGCATCCCCACGTGGTCATTCCGGCTGATCTGACCATTGCTCTCATGGGGTGGGTTGAGATGAGGGTCATGACGGCGTTGAACACCATAGCGCCGGGAGCCGACGGTGAGTACGTCTTCGGAAAGATCCCCGAACCGGCAGCGGCCGCGGAGGTAGGCCAGGCTTGGATGCGCATGCTGACCCTGCAACTAGGAATCCTGCTCAAGCCCTACCTGACATCGCCGGCCGCGCCTGAGGCGGCCTGAGGACGTCCAACCCCACCAATCCTCCTGGCTAGGGTTGGGGTGTCTGGGAACTGGGTGCGCCCCGAGACCGTTCTCGGGGTGCACCCGGTTGTGATTCAGGAAGAACACTGAGGCGGCAGTGTCGCCGCGGCGGCAGAGTAGAGATCGGCCGCCATGAGGAGGATTCGATGAGCACGTCACTGACCCGGCCCCGCCACGGCACGGTCATCGCGGGGGTGTGCGCGGGACTCGCCGAGCGGTTCGGCTGGAGCGCCAACGCGGTGCGGCTGCTGTTCGTACTGTCCTGCCTGCTGCCCGGTCCGCAGTTCGTGATCTACGTCGTGCTCTGGTTCATCATGCCCAAGCGGGCGTACTGAACCGATGTCAGCGGGGAAGCGGGCGGTCAGGGCAGGCGCGCGCGTAGCCAGCCGTACCAGTCGCCGATACCGTCACCGGTGGTTGCCGACAGCTGCAGCACCTCGACACCCGGGTTCGCCCGGCGTGCGCCGTCCAGGAATGTGGCGACGTCGAAGTCGACGTACGGCAGCAAATCGATCTTGTTGAGCAGCACCAGGTCCGCAGCTCGGAACATTTGGGGATACTTCCGCGGCTTCTCCGCGCCCTCCGTCACCGAGGTGATGACCACGCGCGCTTGCTCCCCGAGGTCGAACAAGGCAGGACACACCAGGTTACCGACGTTCTCGATCAGCACCACTGAGCTGTCCGGGGGGTCAAGCGTTTGCAGGCCACCGGCCAGCATCTGGGCATCGAGGTGGCAGCCCGACCCGGTGTTGATTTGGACTGCCGGAGCGCCGGTGGCTCGGATTCGATCCGCGTCAAGCACTGTCTCCTGATCACCCTCGACCACCGACACCTGCAGCTCGACGCCCAGTTCGCGAATGGTGCGCTCCAGTAGCGTGGTCTTACCCGCCCCGGGTGAGCTCATCAGGTTCACCGCGAGAATGCCATGTTCGGCGAACCACTCACGGTTGCGCTCGGCGAGAGCGTCATTGCGGGCCAACACGGCCTGCTCGAGGGTAACGGTACGGGTTTGCGGTTGCTGATGCCCGTGCCCGTGGTCATGGCCGTGCTCGTGTGCGTGCCCGTGTTCGTGGTCATGGTCGGGGTACACGAGAATGGTGTCCCCAGAGCAGCCACAGGTCGCGCACATCAGGCCAGCACCTCAACTTCCCGGATTCGTAGTTCCTCACCTGCGAGGAGTTCTCGATTCGCACTTCCGCACTCACAGAGTACTAGCAAGTCGTCCAGCGCGAACTCTGCGCCGCAGTCCCGGCAGCGGGCCATTCCAGAGGGTTGGATAATTTCCAAAGAGGCGCCTTCCAGCGGAGTGCCCGCAGTTATGACTTCGAAGCAGAACTGGACTGAATCGGCCACCACGCCGGAGAGCGTGCCGATCTCCAGGCAGACCCGCCGCACCGGCGTGTCACCCATCCGTTCACACACTGCGTGGACCACGCTCTGCGTGATCGCCATTTCGTGCACCCGGCCCTCCTCGGTAAGCATCATCCAGTGCAGTCGCCCGCGAGGATCTTGTCAAGGGCGAGATAATGCTCTGGTGCAGCAGACTATCCGAGTTGAAGTGCGGGTCGAAGGCGTGGTGCAGGGCGTGGGCTTCCGGCCTTACGTGCACGGCCTGGCAGGCCGTCTGGGCCTGTCAGGCCGAGTCGGCAACGACACCGCGGGAGTCTTCGTGGAGGTGGAGGGAGCCGAGCAGACGATCACCGAGTTCCTCACGGTGCTGCCCATGCACGCTCCGCCCCTGGCCGTCATCGAGCAGGTGCGGACCAGCCCGCTGGTTCCGACCGGAGAGCCCGGTTTCCACATCGTGGCCAGCAACGCCGCCGGTCGTCGGGACACCCTGATCTCGGCGGACAGCGCCACCTGTGCGGACTGCCTACGCGAGCTGGCCGATCCCACCGACCGCCGCTATGACTACCCGTTCATCAACTGCACCAACTGCGGTCCGAGGTTCACCATCGTGCAAGACGTGCCCTACGACCGGCCGTTCACGACGATGGCGCCGTTCGAGATGTGCAACGCCTGCGCCGCCGAATACCACAACCCGGCTGACCGGCGCTTTCACGCTCAGCCGGTGTGCTGCCCGGCCTGCGGTCCGCGGCTACGGCTGCTCAGCGCCGACGGCACCGAGCTGCCGGGTGATCCGCTGGCCGAGGCCGCGGCGTTGCTGGCCGGTGGAGCCGTGCTGGCCGTCAAGGGGCTCGGTGGTTACCACGTTTCGACCCTGGCCGCTGACCCCGCCGCGACCGCACTGCTCCGGGCTCGTAAACACCGCGAGGACAAGCCGTTCGCGGTGATGGTGGCCGATCTGGACGCCGCTCATGAGCTTTGCGTGATCGACCAGCTGGGGGAGCGGGTGCTGGCCGGCCGGCGGCGGCCGGTGGTGTTGCTGCCCCGACGCCCGCAGGCTCCCGTCGCGCCCGCAGTCGCGCCCGGCAACCGGTCGCTAGGCCTGATGCTGCCCTACACCCCGCTGCATCACCTGCTGCTCCGTGCCACCGCCGCCGCCATCGTGTTGACCAGCGGCAACATCTCCGACGAACCGATCGCCTACCGGGACGACGACGCGCAGCGCCGGCTGACCGGGATCGCAGACGCCTTCCTCACCCATGACCGGGCTATCCACATGCGCACTGACGACTCGGTGGTGCGGATCTTCCGCGGCGCTGAGCTGCCGGTACGCAGGTCTCGCGGCTACGCCCCCGAACCGCTGACCCTGGCCCAACCGGTGCCTCGGCCAATTCTGGGCTGTGGCGCCGAGCTCAAGAACACGTTCTGCCTGGCCCGCGGGCGGCACGCCTTTGTCTCCCATCACATCGGCGATCTGGAGAACTACGAGACCTTACGCTCGTTCACCGAGGGCATCGCGCACTTCGGACGCCTTTTCGACGTGGCACCAGAGGTGGTCGCGCACGACTTGCACCCGGAGTATCTGTCCACCAAGTACGCCCTGGAGCGCGCCGACGTGGAACCCGTCGAGCTCATCGGGGTGCAGCACCACCACGCGCACATCGCGTCGTGCCTGGCCGACAACGGTGACGCCGGCCCAGTACTGGGCGTGGCCTTTGACGGGTTGGGTTACGGCAGCGACGGCACCTTGTGGGGCGGCGAATTCCTGCTGGCCGATCTCACCGATTTCCAACGGTTGGCGCACCTGGTCCCGGTCCCGATGCCCGGCGGCGCCACGGCCATCCGGCAACCCTGGCGGATGGCTGCTGCCTACCTGGGCTCAGAGGTGCCGGAGGAGCTGGTGCGGCGCAACGCCGAGCAGTGGGATGCCGTGCTGGCGATGGCAGACCGCGGAGTGAACGCGCCGCTGACCTCCAGCGCGGGACGGCTGTTCGACGCCGTGGCAGCGATCCTCGGAGTTCGGGACTCGATTAACTACGAGGGCCAGGCCGCGGTGGAGCTTGAGCAGCAGGCCGACCGCGCCGAGCAGGGCAGCTATCCGGCGACGGTGACCGAGGGGTCTGTGCTGCAACTGCATGGCGCAGATCTGGTCCACGCCGTGGTGGCCGACCTGCGAGCCGGGGTGCCCCGGGAGGTGATCGCCACCCGGTTCCACCACGGCGTTGCGGATGCGATCGTCCGGGTCTGCCTGATGCTGCGGGAGACGACGGGGGTGAGCACTGCCGCACTGTCCGGCGGCGTGTTCCAAAACATCCTGCTGCTCGAACGCACCGTTGCCGGTCTGGAACAGGCTGGGTTCCGAGTCCTCACCCACTCCCGCGTGCCACCCAACGACGGCGGAATCAGCCTCGGCCAAGTCGCCGTCGCCGGCGCCCTGCTGCGTTGTGAATACAGAACGCTGTGACCCGACCCTCCGAAACCGCGTTCTGCATCCAGAACGCGGCCAGCAGCAAGATCGAGGTCCGGGACGGTCTCAGGAATTGAGAGTCCACCGGGGTGGCGCCGCACCGCGGTTCATCGACCACGTGACACCACCGAGCCGCCCCTCCTGGACAGATTCGGGGGAACGCTGCCGGTAGGACCGCGCCAGTTCGGCGGTGGCATCGTCACCTTGGTTGAGCGCCAGGCAGGGGGAAACATAGGAGCAGCGTGCGCAGACCGCGGGCTCTGGGTTGGGATAGAGGTCAAGGCCGGGACTGGTGGCAGTGCGTGCCTCGGCGGCCAGGCATGCGCCGGCGACCGCCAGCTCGGACTCGGCGCGCCGGATGCGGGTACGGCGGAACACGTCAGTGCCCTCGACCTGCAGGCGTTCGCCAGGGACAGTGCCGCTGCGGGCATACATCCGCCGGTGACCCAGCTGCTGAGGCCCTACTTGCCGCGGGACCATCGTGGCCAGCTCGTCCGGTTCTCGCCCGCCGGCGTCGGCGCGGATCTCGTTGTAGACCGTACCCGTGATCTGCATCCCGAGGTAGAACAGCGGCCACGCCCAGCACCATGCGATCGTCCGCTCGTCAAGCTGAAGATCGTCATGATCGGCCCAGCCGTCAGCGGCCAGCCGGTGCTGGACAACCCAGTAGGCGTCGTCGGAATCGATGGCGAGCAGATCGACCCGGTCGCAATAGCGGATCTCCTCCCCGCCCGGGGTCAGCAGAGTAGCGCCGGGCACTGCCGGGTCCAGAACGTTCACCTCGAAGTCGGTCTCGACACGAATCGGGGTGAAGTTGTCCACCGCCGGCGCCCACGTCGCGTAGGCATCGAGCACCGCATGCCCAGTGACCAGCGCCGCCTGTTGAGCCTGTTCGTCGACCCCGCCATCGGCCGCAGTCTTGGATTGGCTGCGCACCGACCGTTCCAGAGCCTGATGCACCAGGGGCTGCACGATGGCCCTGTCCCACTCCCACATCCCGGGGAAGTAGTACACCGCAAGCGCATCACGCAGTGCCCGGTTCAGGTCGATCGAACCCGGCCCGGATATCGGTTCGAAATTCTGCCGGTTCGGCGAGCTCAGATCCCATTGCCGACGGCAGCACTTGAATGCCGTCCGGTCAGACGCGTGGATGCGGTAGGCCATCGCACCTCGACTCAGTGGCGTGACTTAATGCGCGTGCGGCCAAGGGTCATCCGCCGACCAGCGACAACGATCATGACCCCCGGCCGCCGATTCCATTTCGGCGAACAGGTCCTCGAAGAACGCCGACAGGTCGTCGCGATGCTGTGCCTGCCACCCACCGTAGTAAATCCAGGCATCGGGCAGCGACTCACCCGCCGCCGGCACCGGGACGACCCCATCGGCGCCGACGCGCCGCAACGCGTAACTGCCGCCCCGACGTTCGATGTAGACAAGCTCACCGGGTTCGGGCCAATCAGCCACGATCTCAGTGATCAACTCATTCCGGTTCAGCGAACCTCCCTGACAACGCGCTCAGCAGATCCGCGGCAGCGGATCGCCGACCAGCAGATCGATGATCCGGGTGCCCCCGAACCCTGTCTTGAGCAGCACCAACCCCGGCGGATCATCGGCTACCCGGCCGACCACCGTGGCCCCGGCGCCCAGTGGATGGGCCTGCAGGGCGGCCACTGCGGCGTCGGCCGCGCCCGGATCGACGATCACGACGATCCGTCCCTCGCAGGCCACGTAGAGCGGGTCGATACCCAACAGCTCGCAGGCCCCACGGACCTCTGCGCGTACCGGAACTGCATCCTCCTCGACCACCACGGCAACGCCCGCGGCCTTGGCCACTTCGTTGAGGATGGTCGCGACGCCGCCACGCGTGGCGTCGCGCATGGCCCGGACGTCGGGCCCCACCGCGTCGAGCAGGCCTCGCACCAAACCGTGCACCGGCGCGGTGTCGGAGACCAGGTCGGCCTCGAGATCCAGCTCTCCGCGCGCCAGCATGATGGTCATACCGTGGTCGCCCACCGGACCCGAGACGATCACTGCGTCACCGGGGCGAGCAGTGGCCACTCCCAGGGTCAGATCATCGGTGATCAACCCCACCCCGGCGGTGTTGATGTAGCAGCCATCCCCCTTGCCCCGCTGCACGACCTTGGTGTCGCCGGTGACGATCGAGACCCCGGCCGCCGCAGCGGCCGCGGCCATCGAGGCCACAATCCGCCGCAGGTCCTCCAGCGGAAAACCCTCTTCCAAGATAAATCCCGCGGACAGATGAGCTGGCCGTGCCCCGGAGACGGCCAGATCGTTTACTGTGCCGTTGACCGCAAGGTCGCCGATGTCACCGCCCGGGAAGAACAGCGGCGACACCACATAGGAATCCGTGGTGAGAGCCAGCCGGGTATCACCGGCGACCACCGTTGCGGCGTCTTCAAGTGGCTCCAGCAGGGGATTGCGGAAGGCGTCCAGGAAGATGGCCTCGATCAGCGACTGGCTGGCCTTGCCACCGGCGCCGTGCGCGAGCGTGATGAGCTTCTCGCGCACCCGGGGCCGGGCCCGCCGAGCCCGCTCGATGCGTTCCAGCACCAGCTGCTCCCGGCCGGTGTGCTCAGTCCCAGCCGGCGCATGCCCGGGCTGACGGTCGTGCTCGGCGACAGCTGCCTCCGCCCACTCCGTCCGGCCCTGCTGGGTGATGTCCTGGGACTGGGTCATGCCTTGACCTTATGCATCTCTATCTGATGTACCTCAGTAGCCTCGCGGACCCGCTCTCGAGTGAACCGGCCGAAGTTGTAGTACGCCGCGCAGGCTCCCTCGGAGGAGACCATGCAGGTGCCGATCGGTGTTTCCGGCGTACACGCAGTGCCGAACACCTTGCACTCCCAGGGCTTGAGTACGCCCTTGAGCACCTCGCCGCACTGGCATGCCTTCGGGTCGGCCACCCGAACCCCGGGTAGCTCGAAGTGCCGCTCCGCGTCGAAGGCGGCATAGCGCTCCCGGACCCGCAGTGCCGAGTGCGAGATGAAACCAAGCCCACGCCATTCGAAGAAGGGCCGCAGCTCCATCACTTCACCGACCGCCCGCAGAGCCACCGTGTTGCCATCCCAGGGCACCACTCGGGAGTACTGGTTCTCCACCTCACAGCGACCCTCGACCAGCTGCTGCAGCAGCATGTAGACCGACTGCAGGATGTCCAATGGCTCGAACCCGGCGGTGACCAGCGGCTTGCCGTACTCCGAGGCGATGAACTCATAGGGCCGGCAGCCGATGACGGTGGACACGTGGCCAGGACCGATGAATCCGTCCAGCCGCAGGTCGGGCGAGTCCAGAATGGCCTTGATCGCCGGGACGATCATGACATGGTTACAGAAGATCGAGAAGTTCTCGATGCCCTCAGACGCCGCCCGCAGCACGGTCATCGCGGTAGACGGCGCGGTGGTCTCCATCCCGATCGCCATGAAGATCACATGTTTGTCCGGGTTCTGCCGAGCAACCTTCAGCGCGTCGAGCGGTGAATAGACCGTCCGGATGTCGGTGCCGGCGGCCGAGGAGTCGAAAAACGACCCGCGCCCGCCGGGCACCCGCATCATGTCGCCGAAGGACGTCATGATGACATCCGGCTGTTCGGCCAACGCGATTGCGTCGTCCACCCGGCCCATCGGGATCACGCACACCGGGCACCCCGGCCCGTGTACCAGGCTTACCGACTCTGGGAGGTAATCCTCCAGTCCGTGCTTGTAGATGGTGTGCGTG
>JALZCO010000046.1 GCA_030863015.1 Actinomycetota bacterium | reverse complement strand
GCCCCGGATCGCTTGGGTTGCTCGTCGGCGATGTCAGACGTCCTCGGCCTGGATGTCCGCCGCGATCTCCTTGAGCTTCGGAGAGTGCTTACGGGCGTGGTGGCTGCAGAACAGCAATTCTCCACCGGAGGGCAGCACTGCCCGGACCCGGGCGGCGGCGCCGCACCTGTCGCAACGATCGGAAGCGGTCAATTCGGGGCGGGCAAGCGTGCTGGTCATGGCTTCTCCCTCCGTCCAGTCCAGTCTACGCGACCAGACCGGGTCGAACCGGCTGCGGTACTCGCACTGCAGGTACTAGCTGGCGGGATTGACCCGTCAACACCGACATCGGATTTCAGGGCTCCACTGTTCCAGACGAACGCCATCCATGATGTGTTCCCGCGCCCACGGCGACGACCGTCACGTATCCAGCTAGTACCGCACCCGCTCGACCGGCGCAAGGTTTCGCGGTCGTAGTCGCTGATCGCTGCGGTACCGCGCTAGCCTGATCGCCACGGTGATCGAAGCGCTGGCGGGTGGAGGACGGGCATGGCCGATGCCGGGGCACTGGCCTTGGACCTGGCCGCTCAAGGCGTCGTCGGGCTGACCATCGCGTGGGCGGACAACAACGGGATCCCACGCTCGCGGACAGTGCCGGTCGATTCACTGCCCCAGGTGGCCCAGCAGGGAGTGGGAATCACCGCGCTGTTCGCGGTGTTCGACACCCACGATGTGATCACCTTCAGCCACGAGGGTCTGTCCAGCCCGTCTGGTGATGTCCGATTGGTACCGGAGCTGGGCGGGCTGACGCAGCTCGCCGGGCAACCCGCCCTGGCGTGGGCGCCGGGACGCCAAGTTGCGGCGGATGGCTCGCGCTGGCCTTATGACCAGAGGGGGGTGCTTGAGGCGCAAGTCCAGGCCGCCGCTGCCGAGGGGCTGGAGATCAGGGCCGGCTACGAGCTGGAGTTCGTGCTCGTTCAGGCCGGCGAGTGCGGTGCCTGTGGTACGGAACTTCGGCTCGCGCACCAGGGCCCGGCTTACAGCCCACACGCGCTGCTGGCAGTGCACGAGTTCGTGGCGGCTGTGCTGGCCGACCTGGCGGCCAACGGTGTGCCGGTCAACCAGTTGCACGCTGAGTATGGGGCGGCTCAACTGGAGCTCAGCATCGTGGCGTCCGATCCCGTCACCGCCGCTGACCGGCAGTTGCTGGCCCGCCAGACCATTCATGCTGCGGCGAGGGCGCACGGCCTGCGGGCTTGCTTGGCGCCGCTGTTCACGGCTGCAGGGGTAGGCAATGGCTGGCACCTGCACACTTCGGTCTGGCGTGACGGGCGCAACCTGCTGGCCGGTAGCGCCGGTGCTGCTGAGTGCCCTGGCCCGGACGGCGCAGGTTGGTTGGGAGGGCTGCTTCGGGACCTGCCCGCGCTCGCCGCGATCACCGCACCGAGCGTGCCGTCGCTGAGCCGGTTGCGACCCGGATATTTCGCTGGCGCCTATCGGTTCTGGGGAGTCGAAAACCGGGAGGCGCCGTTGCGCTACATCCCCGGCTCGGAGCTGCTCGGCGCCGACCACGCCAACGTTGAACTCAAAGTTTCCGATGCCTCGGCCAACCCATACCTTGCGCTGGCCGCGGTGATCGCCGCCGGCATGGCGGGGCTGCGCGACGGCGCCGACCCCGGTGAGCCGATCCAGACCGACCCGGGCGGGTGGAGCAAGGCCGATCGTGCGGCCCGCGGTCTGACATACCTACCGGTCACGCCGGCCGAGCAGGAAGCGGCACTCACCGGCTGCCCACGGCTCACCGCGGTGCTCGGTGAGCAACTACTCGGCGCATTTCTCGCGGTGCGCCGGTCTGACGCCGCCTGGGCGGCCGACCGGTCCGTGGATGAAATCGTGGCAGCTCACCGGTGGCGCTACTGAACAGGGTGTTACCTGGGCAGGGGGTCAACTCTCGCGCGGTTGCCACGCCTGCAGCAGTGCTTCCGGGATACCCCACCAGCCCAGCGCGGTCAGCCGCTCGACATCGTCGACGGCACCGAGCATCTGCCACAGCTCGACCACGGTGGTGAACCAGCCGGCCAGTACGTCGATATCGTCGTCCTCGGGTCCGGCAACGAATTCGGCGAGGTCCTCCGCGGACGCGGGGGTGCCTGGGCCGCCGCGCGCCAACGCCGCGACCGCCTCCAGCCACTCCTCGTGATCGAGGGCGATCACCGAAAGCTCCTCTTCCAGGCCGTCCTCAGGTGGCTCGTTCACCGGACTGACGACACCCGCGGCGAGGCGCAGCCACAGTTCGGCGTCATCGGGGTCCAGATTGTTCGGATCGACACCACCGCTGGCGGCGAGCAGATCGGCCGGTCTTCCTCCACGTTTGCGAGCGCTGCGCAGCCCACCGCAGGCGGTCTTCAGCGCAGCATCGGGCCGGGGGCGTTCGCCGACCTCGGCGAGGAGCTCCCGCAGCTCGTCTGAGGCCGCTTCCTCGGCAGCGTCCCACTCGGCGATGAAGTCTTCATCCGCTTCGTCGAGCAGTTCAGTCATCGGCACGCGACCGTCGGACGACGGCGAGGTCATCCAGCGTTCCTGCAGTTCGTGATACTCCTGGGTCGCCGTTGGGTCACCTGCGAGCAGCCGGTCTGGCTTGATTTCCCCCGCAGCGAGCCGCTCTTCGAGATGCCTGACAAGTTGGGCATGCAGTTCCCGGGCAAGCGGCGTGCGAGCCGGTTCGTCCTCCCACACGTGCAACCCGATGATCGCGGTTGGTTCGGTCCCGGTCGCCTCGAGCCAGCGGTGCACCTCGCCAACGGTGGCCTCGCCTTCAGCGATCCGGCCGAGAACAATCTCGGCGGATTCCCAGAACACCGCCGACAGCGGATTGCGGGCCGCGAGGAGCTCGCGGCGCAGCGTCGGCAGTGCCTGCAAAGCGTCTACCGCGGGCAGGCTGAGCAGCACGCGAGCCACATCACGCCGGGTGAGCTCACCTGCTGGGCGATGTGCGCGAGTCAGGAGCTGCCCTCCGTCAAGTGCCACGTGCCGATGCTAGGACGGACACGGATTCCGCAGCTGTCGAGGGGGCCTGCCAGCAGGCAACCGGCTGCCGATGCCCAGGACCCAGCACTGGTCGACGGTAACTTTGGTCGCGTGATGAGCATGCTGGAGCGGGCCTACTCGATTGCGGAGGAAGTGCTGTTTCCCAGGGCCCTCGATGTCGACGCCGGGGGAGTCATCCCGGACAGCCATTTCGACCTGTTGGCCGAGCAAGGTTTTTATGGCCTGGCCAGCGAGCCAGAAAGCACGTCTATGAACGGCATTTTCGAGATTCTGGCAGGGGGCTGCCTCACCACGACGTTCACGTGGATCCAGCACCACGGCCTGGTGCGGGCCCTCACCAGCACAACCAACGGAGAACTACGCGACAGGTACCTCGACGCTGCGGTCCGCGGCACGCTGCGGGGCGGAGTGGCGTACGCCGGCGCGATCCCGCGGCCTCCGCGGCTATGGGCGACGGCTACCGCCGACGGTTGGTTGATCAGTGGCGACGCTCCCTTCGTGACGGGGTGGGGAATCATCAACATGCTGCTGGTCTCGGCACGTGACATCGACGGAGGGCCGGAAGGCGCCATCGTCAGCGGGCTTGTCGGCGCCGAAGCCGGCGGTGGCATCACCGTCGAGGAATTGCAATTGGTCGCCGCTGCGGCCAGCAAGACTGTCCAGCTGCGATTCGATGAATACTTCCTTCCGGCCGAGAGGGTCACCGGTGAGGTTTTACATACCGACTTCCTCGCCCGGACGCACATCGCCCTGCGGCGCAACGGCAGCCTCGCGATGGGAGTCGCCGGACGGTGCAT
>JALZCO010000247.1 GCA_030863015.1 Actinomycetota bacterium | reverse complement strand
AAGCGCAGGTACCATCGCACCACCACCATGATCACCTCCGGTGGGAAGCGGAAGCCTGCGAAGCTGCGCCGCGACGCCGACGCGCATCCGCGGCTGGCCATCTGGTCAGCTGGCCGCGAGTTGTCGGACCGTCGGCGTTGTCCCGGCCACAGTCGCCGCAGTCAGGGCCTCTCCCAGGACCGGAGCAAACTTCATGAGGTTCTCCCCGTACACGGCGAGGACTGGTCCATTCCGTCGGAACTCGATGCCGTCACCCCTGTTTGGGACATGGGTGCAGTAGAGGCTGTCGATGATTGTGGGCTGTACCGTCAGGCGGTGGCGCACGTAGTTGAGCACTGCCTCTTGGGACGCTGCGGTCGCCTTATCGCGACCCATCTCCCATGCGGTCAGCGCGGGATCGACCGAGCCACCGATTGACCACTGCCTTGGCCCGCTGCGGTGCTGGTAGGTGCTCATGCCTTGGACTGGGTTGTCGATCCACGCCTGCCATCGTGACGAGTCGTCGATTGGGAAGGTGAACCGGACGTGGTGGACAAGCGATGGCGGGGTGTAGATGCCGACCTGGCCGGCTAGCGCGGACGTCCCCGCTCCGGCCGCGATGACGACCGCGTCGTAGCGGCTTGCGCCGCTGGGGCTCCATACCGTCGCTCCTGCGGCAGCGTCGCAGTCGAGGGCGTAGACCGGCTCGTGCACGACGACGTGTCCGGTCTGGGTGACGAGCAGGGCTCGGATGGCGTCGACGTCGACGACACCTCCGGCCGGGTCGACCAGCACGGGCGATGGTGCCGCGACGGCGGGCAGCCGCACCCTGGGCGACGGTGCATCAACGATCTCATACGGCGCGCCTGCCGCATCCATCGCCGCCGCGCGGTCACCCACGTCGACACCGCTGATTACGCACCCGCTGCGGTCGACCATCGGTGCGTCCGCCTCCGCCGCCCACCGGGCGAAGCCGTTCTGCGCCGACATCGCGAGCCGCACGAGATCCGGCTCGACGTGGGCGAGACGGAAGATCCTCGACGAGCCGGCTGACCGCTCGCCCATTGCGGCGACGGACCGTTCGAAACAGACGACATCGACGCCGGCCCGCCCCAAGCAGGCCGTGGCGGACAGGCCAACGACTCCCGCGCCGACCACCGCAACCTTCATCCCCGCGAGGGTAGTGGCACAACATGATGCTGACCGAAACGCGCTCGTCAGCCCGCAGCCGGAGGTCGACTCGAACCGGCAACCTATCGCTTACAACGTAACTCGCCGGCGTGGCCCTAGCCTCACCTGCAACGACAGCGTCGGTCGCAGTCTCAGCGAACGTTTCTCCGTAAACAGCACGCATCCTCGTAGACGCTCACATGATCGGCGGTGATGCCATGCTCAGCCAGCAGTTCTTCCACGTCTCGGTAGGACAGCCCATAGCGCAGATACCACCGAACCGCGATCAGAGCACATCCGCAGGGAAGCGGAACCCGCAAAGCTGAACCTCGATGCTGCCACTCGACGGGAGCAGTGACGCATCCCAAGCCTGCCTGATCCTGCCCTCCACCGACGCAGCAGACCCGCTCAGGGCACTAGGGGTGGCTGGCCGGCGTCGTAGACGAGGACGCGACGCTCATGAAGTAGGCGGGCCTGAGGGCTGGGTGGGTGAGGCCGCAGCGTGCCGTCGTGCATAAGGTGTCGCACATCGACACCGCAGGCCAACATGAGGAAGTCGGCGATCATTTTGCGATGGCATCGCCACCACACCGACTCGGCGCACATCACCGTGGTCCGTTCCCCAGTTGTGCCGGCTAGCAGATCGTCGATCGCGGCAAGGAATTCTGGGGAGCGCATGTGTCCCGCGTAGCCGCGAAAGGACTGATTACGCAGTGCAGTGTCATGGGTGTCTACCGGGGCCTTACGCCAGCCGCCGAGCCGTTTGTCCCACTGATAATTGATACCGACCTCCGGTAACCATCGCGACATCGCGTCGCGGGTGGCGTCGGGGTTGTGTCTGCTCGTGGGTGCGGTTCGCACATCCACCACCCGTCGCACCTCGGCCCCCCGCCGCAGCCAAGCGATCTTCTCGGCTGCTGCGATGCTGTGGCCGAAGGTCAGCACCTGCGTATCACCACCATGCCGAGGGCTGCGGGTGGCATCCTAGCCGCCTGTCCGGGTGACCTCCGCACGAGGAACGCGCGACCGACCTGCCACGGCGGTGCGGGACGTCAGCATTGCCAAGACGGGCAGGACAGTCAAACGAACGCGCCATCACTCGTCACGTCACTCCGTCAGGTAACGTCGCGCAGTCTGAGGCGTGTGGTTAGTGTGCAAGTCCCCCGTCTGACTCTCCGTCAGGCTTAACATGTGCTTTGTCACCCGGTTTACCTGGCTCAGCGAACGCCGGCGGCAATCCTCCGCTTGAGCTCCTCGGCCAGCGCCCACGAGATTCGGGCATCGCGGTGCGCCGCCGAGGTCAACGTCGGTGAGTCGATCCGAAACCAGCTCGACTCGGCCAGCGTCTGAACGCCGACCTCGGCTGGCCCTCCGATAGGACCGCGATCCCCAGCACGTCGCAGCGGCGCGCATACCGCACCGTCACCTGCCGGCCCTCCTGAGAGCCTATGTAGACACGCAGGAAGCCAGCCACGATGAGTAGCACCCTCGGATACGAACCCTGTCGATAGATCGTGCTGTCCGCCGGATAGTCGCTGCGCTGCCCACCTCCACCAGCGCATCGACCAGATCCGACGGCAGTCTCCCCCAGGAAGCTGCCTGCCACGGCGTCCGCAACCTCTCTGTCGGCCACCGCCCAAGGATTCCGGCATGAGCATCACGAGCGTGAAGAACCCAGCCGACCCGGCAGGATCCCACCCGACCGACGTCTTCTATTCGGCAGTGTGTGCGCACC
>JALZCO010000001.1 GCA_030863015.1 Actinomycetota bacterium | reverse complement strand
TCTGGATATGGCACGGTGGCGCGAATGGTCGCCGCGGTGGCGCTGATCGGTGCCGGTGAGGCCCGCAACCGGGTCGGCGCCGCTGAAGCACTGGCGCCTCGTCAGTCTCTGACCGGTGAGACGCTGCCAGCGCGGTGCCCGGCCACCGCGGCCGCTTTCACCGCCGGTGAGATCAGCGCGGCTGCGGTGCGGATTGTCACCGACGCGACGCGGCGCATTCCCCCTGGCGTGCATCCCGAGACAAAGGCGGAGACCGAGCAGCCCTCCTCGGCTATGCCCGCCACTTCGAACCTCGGCCGCTCGCGCAGATCGCGCATCGGGTACTGGTTCACCTCGATCCGGACGGGCCACACCCCACGGACGCGCCGACACCACCAGCGCGGGAACTACATCTGCGCCCGAATGACGACGGATCCCTACGGTTGGACGGGCAGCTGGACAACGAGGCCTCCGCGATCGTGCGCACCGTTGGACTCGCTCAACTCCCGACGCCCGGACACCGATCCGGCCGGTTCAGACCAACGCACTCTGGCGCAGCGCAACGGCGACGCCTTGGTCGAAGCCTGTTCCATGCTGCTGGATGACGCCGTGTTGCCCACTTCTGGCGGGCAACGTCCGCACCTGGTGGCCACCATCGGCCTGCAACAGCTCATCGACGGGCTGGGTAGCGCGACCCTGGACTACGGCGGGTCTGTTGACGCCGCGACCGCCCGCCGCCTGGCTTGTGACTCCGGTGCCATCCCCGTGGTGCTCGGTGGTGACTCTCAACCCCTCGACGTCGGGCAGGCCAAGCGCTCGGCGACCGCGGCGATCCGTGCCGCGCTGGCCGCCCGCGACGGCGGCTGCGCCTGGCCCGGCTGCGATAAACCGCCCTCACGCTGCATCGCTCACCACATCCGCCACTACGCCGATCGTGGTGAGACGAAACTATCCAATCTGATCCTGCTGTGCCGGTGGCACCACCACCTCATTCACCATTCCCCGTGGGAAGTCTGCATCCGAGACAACGTCCCTGAATTCATCCCACCAGAGTGGTTAAATGCCGACCGCACACCCCTGCGCAACCCACTGCGGCAATGAAAGCCGATCGGGACAGCAAAACAATCAGGCACCGTTGCGGAGAAAGACGTGCTCCGGGTGCGGGTGGCTGAGGAAGTCGTGATGGGAGATTTCCCATCCGTAAGCCCCGGCGTGGTGGAATACCAGCACGTCACCGGCACGTACCCGCGGGACCACGACGTCGCGGGCCAGGACGTCCTTTGGGGTGCACAGCTCACCGACCACCGTCACGGGCAGGTCGTGGATCTCCGGGCGCGGACAGGGCAGTGGCCACCGCTCGACAGGGAAGACGGTGAACGGGTGGCTGTGCTGCCAGGACGCGGGCAACCGGAAGTGATGAGTTCCACCCCGTATGACCAGGTAACTGGCACCGTGATTGCGCTTGATGTCCAGCACCTCGACCGCGTAGTAGCCACATGCTGCGACCAGGAAGCGGCCGCATTCGAAGTCGATCTCTCGCCAATGCAGCGGGAACGAACGCTCCACCAGCCGGTCCAAGCCCCGGGTGAAGCCGGCCCAGTCGAACTGCTGAGCCGGATCGGCATAGTTCACGCCGATGCCACCACCGAAGTTCACCACCTCGCAGGCGATCGTGAACTCGCGCTCCCAACCGATCACCCTGCGGCGATACAGGTCGAGCAACTGAAGGTGCGCATCGGCGCAGAGGTTGTTGGACAACGAATGCAGATGAAATCCGACCAGCCGCAGGTGAGGTAGCCGGCGGGCGGTCTGGACCGCCTTGGGCAGGATGGCCTCGTCGATGCCGAATTGAGTCGCCCGGCCTGCCATAGAAAGAGTGGCGGCAGGGAACGGGCCGGCGAGGTTGACCCGGAGCAGGACGTCAGCGATGTGCCCGGTCCGGCCCGCCACCGCGGAGATCCGATGCAGTTCCAGCACGCTTTCGGCGTGGAATCGGGTCACCCGTTGCGCCAGTGCTTGCTCGATCTCCTTCTCCGTTTTGGCCGGTCCCCCCACGAGGACTGGTATTTGCTGGTCGATCGCTCGCGCCTTGGCCAGTTCGCCGCCGGACGCCGCTTCGAAGCCGGCGACCAGGGGCGCCAGCGCGCGCAGCAGCGGTTCGGCGGTATTGGCCTTCATGGCGTAGAACATCCGGCATCGGTCGGGTAGCGCGCTGACCACCCGGTTGACGTGGCCGATCAACTGGTCCAGGTCATACCCGTACAGGCACACCGGTCCGCTGCCCTTGAGACGGTCCTGGATCAGTGTGCTGATGGCGTGGCTCATAACTGGTCCGGTGACCGGTGGTCCGCGAGGTGGGCACGCAGGGCGCGGGCGGCCAGTCCCCGTTCCTCGCCGAGCACGAAAGCCCGCACGCCGGCGGCGCGCCACTGCGCGTGGTCCTCACCAGTACGGGGGATCGCACAGAACGGCACACCGGCCTGCACGCACACCCTGTAGATCCGGCGCACCGCGTCACGCACGGTGGGGTGCCGGGTCTGCCAGGGCACGCCATAGGACTGGGACAGGTCCGCGGCGCCTTCGAGGATGAGATCCACACCGCCGCCGGCGAGGATGGCAGGCAAGTCGGCCACCGCCTGCTCGTCTTCGATCATCGGCACGACCATGACCTCGGCGTTGGCCATCCGCACGTAGTCGGCGAGATCGATCCGCCCGAACCCGGGCACTCGGCCACCGCCGAGGCTGCGCATTCCCTCCGGTGCGTACCGGGCGGCCCGGATCGCGGCATCCACATCCGCCCGCCGCCGAACGTGCGCGATGACGACACCCATAGCGCCTGCGTCCAAGCAGCGCAGCAGGATGGCGGGGTCGGCCTCGGCTACCCGCACGAATGGCGTGACGTCAACCGCCTCGGCCGCCCGGATCAGGTTTTCCAACTGCTGCGGGTCAACCAGGCTGTGCTCGGTGTCGAGGATGACGAAGTCATAGCCCGCGCAACCGATCATCTCGACCAGCACCGGCGAGGGAATCGCGCAGAACAGCCCGTACACCTCGTCACCGGCGTTGAGCTTCGCCCGCACCGTGTTGGGCCGCAGCACTCAGCTCACCGTACCGACAGTCATCGATTCACCTCATGCATGGGATTCGGAATGTCCACATAAAGTGGCCGCTCGCCGCGTC
>JALZCO010000496.1 GCA_030863015.1 Actinomycetota bacterium | reverse complement strand
GTTCCGGACAGTGGACGGCCTCGCCCGGCACGGCTACCGATTGGATCGTTGGTTGCCGACGGTCGGAGCGTGGCCAACCTGGAGCCGGCACTGACCGGTGGTCAGTTGACCAGCCAACCGGTTCGGGCCGCCCACTGCTCGGCGCGATCCAGCGCGCTGTAGATGAACGGAGTCTTGGCCGTGGCATAGGCGTCGATGCTGTCCCACTGCTGCGCCGCCAGGCGGTGCTTGAGTTCGGCATATTCCTGAACACCGGTTCGATGGGCCCGCAGCCAGTCTCGCAGCAGCAAGGCCTCTCGCCAGGTTGGCGAGTCAGCGGGCCTGATGTGGCAGTTGAGGGCCCGCGCTGGGTCGGCGTTGGCCGCGAAGGCCTTGTCCCGGGTAGTGCCGTCCCGGGCGTTGTCCCACCAGCGGCCGGCCGCTCTGACCAGCCCCACCGCGCTGAGGTCCGCTGCGAGGCGCTCCGCCACCTCGAGGTCGGCGACGACCACCTGCACGTCCAAGACGTCCTTGGAGTCCAGGCCAGGAACCGATGTCGAGCCGATGTGGTCGATGCGTAATGCCCGCCCGGCCGCCACTTCCTTGACACGCGCGATCGCCCGCTGCGCCTGCTGCGGCCAGCTGCCGTCGGGCGCAACCAGCACAGGGCTCGCGATCCTCGGTGCCCGGCGGCGATGGCGCAGGTTGTCCTCGAAGGGCACCAACCGTTGCGCCCACAACCGGTCCACCGCGGCGAATGTTCGGGTCCGGCTGCCGTTGTTGTCCAGCCACACGTCGGCAGCCGCGTAACGCTGCACGTCGGTTGCTTGTGCCGTGATCCGTGCGGTGACGTCGGACTCCGACATGCCACGCTGCTCGACTAGCCTGCGTACACGCACTGCAGCGTCTGCGTGCACCACGACAACTAGCGGGAACTGGGACGCCAACCCGTTCTCGACGAGCAACGGGACGTCCTGCACCACGATGGCGTCCGGCGGCGCAGCCTCAATGAGCTCGGCTGAGCGTGCGGCGACCAGCGGATGCACGATGGCGTTGAGCCGGTTTCGAGCGTCGCCGTCATCAAAGACACGTTTCGCGAGCGCCGAGCGGTCCAGTGACCCGTCCTCGGTAAGGATCTCCTCGCCGAACTCTTCGGTCACGGCGCGCAGTCCCGGGGACCCGGGCACCACGACCTCACGGGCAACACCATCCGAGTCGATGATCCACGCCCCGCGTTGTGCGAGCCGGGCGGCCACCATCGACTTGCCGGAACCGATTCCCCCGGTCAGCCCTACCCGAAGCATCGGGCGACGGAGGCACCTGACCTAAACGCCGCCAGAGAGCTTCTCCCGCAGTGCCGCCAGCTGCTCATCACTGGCCAGCGACCCTCCGCCGCTGTTGCTGGGGGAGGGCTCCTCGGTGGTCGTCGAGGAGTAGTTTTGGTCCTCAGCCTCCTCCTCCGACTCGACCTCGGACGCCTTGGTGACCTGCTTGCGGTGCTGCTCGAAACGAACCTGGGCCTCGGCGTAAGCGCGCTCCCACTCCTCGCGTTGTTTGTCGTAGCCCTCAAGCCAATCGTTGGTCTCCGGGTCGAAGCCCTCGGGGTAGACGTAGTTGCCCTCGCTGTCGTAATCGGCGGTCATGCCGTACTGCGTCGGGTCGAACTCCATCTCCGGGGACAGCCCCTCGTTGGCCTGCTTGAGGGACAGTGAAATCCGTCGACGGTCCAGGTCGATGTCGATGACCTTGACCATGACGTCATCGCCGACCTGCACGACCTGTTCGGGAATCTCGACGTGCCGCTGCGACAGCTCCGAGATGTGCACTAGACCCTCGATGCCCTCTTCCACCCGGACGAACGCACCGAACGGGACCAGCTTAGTGGCCTTGCCGGGCACGATCTGGCCGATCTGATGAGTCCGGGCAAACTGTCGCCACGGGTCTTCCTGGGTTGCTTTGAGCGACAGTGACACCCGCTCGCGGTCCAGGTCGACATCGAGCACCTCGACGGTGACCTCCTGGCCAACTTCGACGACCTCGCTGGGGTGGTCGATGTGCTTCCAGGACAGTTCGGACACGTGCACCAGACCGTCCACGCCACCGAGGTCGACGAAAGCACCAAAGTTCACGATCGAGGAGACCTGGCCCTTGCGGACCTGACCCTTGGCCAGCTGGTGGAGGAACTCGCTGCGAACCTCGGACTGGGTCTGCTCAAGCCAAGCACGCCGGGAGAGCACCACGTTATTGCGGTTCTTGTCCAGCTCAATGATCTTCGCTTCGAGCTCGCGACCCACGTAGGGCTGAAGGTCGCGGACCCGCCGCATTTCCACCAGAGAGGCGGGCAGGAAGCCCCGCAGCCCGATGTCGAGGATCAGGCCGCCCTTCACCACCTCGATAACCGTGCCACGAACCGGTTCCTCGTTCTCCTTGAGAGCTTCGATATTGCCCCAGGCGCGCTCATACTGGGCGCGTTTCTTGGACAGGATCAGGCGGCCTTCTTTGTCCTCCTTTTGGAGAACCAGGGCCTCGACCTCGTCGCCCACCGCCACGACATCCGCCGGGTCGACGTCGTGCTTGATGGACAGCTCCCGGGACGGGATAACGCCCTCGGTCTTATAGCCGATGTCGAGCAGCACCTCGTCGCGGTCGACCTTGACGATGGTGCCTTCGACGATATCGCCATCGTTGAAGTACTTGATGGTCTTGTCGATGGCGGCGAGGAAGTCCTCCTCCGTCCCGACGTCGTTGATCGCGACCTGCTGGGTGG
>JALZCO010000482.1 GCA_030863015.1 Actinomycetota bacterium | reverse complement strand
GTGCTGGCTGGCCGAGCGCCCGCTGCGCCCCAACGCCCGGGTACTCGTCAAGCACGGCACCCGGACCACACCCGGCATCGTCACCACGCTCGGCTGGCGGCTGGACACCGACACGCTGGCCGCTGAGCCTGCCGAGCGCCTGCAGATCAATGACATCGGCCGGGTCAGCTTGCGCACCGCCGAGCCGCTGCCGGTGGACGACTACGCCGCCGCCCGCTCCACCGGAGCGTTTCTCGTCATCGACCCTGCCGACGGTGTGACGCTGGCCGCCGGCCTCGTTGGTCGCGACCTCGTCTCCGCGGGTCCGTGAACCATGCGCCGCCTGCTGATCCTCGCCATCGCCGTGCTCGCCGTGCTCGGCATGCTCACCGGCTGCACTCGGCGGCAGACCAGCGAGACACCGGCGATGGATCAGGGACCGGCCGCGCAGCTACGCCTGGGCTACCTGCCCAACATCACCCACGCCGCGGCGCTCATCGGCGTCGAACGGGGCTTGCTCGCCGGGCAACTCGGCACCACGGCGCTGTCCGCCCAGACGTTCAACGCCGGTCCAGACGAGGTGAACGCGCTGCTCGGTGGCTCGCTGGACGCCGCGTTCCTCGGCCCCGGCCCGGCGATCAGCGCGTTCAGCAGGTCCGGCGGTGAGGCGGTGCGGTTGGTCGCCGGGGTGGCCTCCGGCGGCGTGCAGCTCGTCGTCCGTCCAGAGATCACCGCGCTGGGACAGCTGGCCGGGTGCCGGATCGCCACCCCGCAGCTGGCGAACACCCAGGACATCGCGCTCAAAACCTGGCTGGCCGGCCAGCGCCTGCCGACCGGCGCGGAACCCGGTGATGTCCAGGTCATCAACATCGACAATGCCCAGGCGGTGAACGCCTATCGCACCGGGCAGCTCGATGGCGGGTGGCTGCCTGAGCCCTACACGTCCCGGTTGGTGGCCGAGAGCGGGGCGCACGTGCTCGTCGATGAGGCTTCGCTGTGGCCCGACGGGCGCTTCCCCACCACGGTGCTCATCGTCCGCACCCAATACCTGCAGCAGCATCCGCAAACCGTGGCCGCCCTGCTACGCGGCCTGCTGCAGGCCGAGGACTACGCCCGCGCCGACCCGACCGGTGCCAAGGCTGCCGCGAACTCCGCGCTGGGCAAGGCCGCTGGCAAGCCGCTGGCCCAGCCGGTGCTCGACCGCGCCTGGAGCAACATCACGATCACCACCGACCCGCTGGCCGCCCGGTTTCCCCGGCTCGCCGCCGATGCCGTCACCGCTGGGGTGGCTGCCTCGGCGCCGGACCTGCACGGGTTCGTCGATCTCGGGCCGCTCAACACGGTGCTTACCGCGGCCGGCCGGCCTCCGGTCGACGCCGCTGGCCTCGACAGGAGATGAGATGACCGCAATCCTCGAACGCCCCGAGGTGGTGATCGCCGCGCCGGTGGTCCGGCTCACGGGCGTGTCCAAGGTGTTCGGCCGGGGTCGGGATGCGGTCACCGCGCTGGAAGCCGTCGACCTGCAGGTGCAGCCTGGCGAGTTCGCCTGCCTGCTCGGTGCGTCGGGCTGCGGCAAGACGACGCTGCTCAACATCGCCGCGGGGCTGGACCAGCCCAGCGCGGGCGAGGTCACCACGACCAGCGTGCGGCCGGCCGTGATGTTCCAGGATCCCGCGCTGTTGCCGTGGCTGACCGCCGGGCGCAACGTCGAGCTGCCGCTGCGGCTGGCCGGGATGCGCCGCGCCGAGCGCCAGCAGCGGGCCGAGCGGCTGCTGGAACTGGTCCGGTTGGGAGGGGCAGCCGGCAAGCGGCCGCACGAGCTGTCCGGCGGGATGCGCCAGCGGGTAGCGCTGGCCCGGGCGCTGGCCGCCAGCCTCGGCGCCCGGGATGCTGCCTCCCCCGGTCTGCTGCTGATGGACGAGCCATTCGGGGCGCTGGATGCGATCACTCGTGACGTGCTCCAGGGCGAGCTGCTGCGGGTGTGGCATGCCACCGGCACCGCCGTGCTGTTCGTCACCCACGACGTCCGGGAGGCGGTGCGGCTGGCCCAGCGGGTGGTGTTGCTGTCCTCCCGCCCGGGCCGGGTCGTCGGTGAGTGGCGCACCACAGGTGCAGACCCAGAGGTGCTCGCCGCGCAGATCACCGGGCAGCTGCGCAAGGCGATCTCCCGCCATGCCCGTGCCTGATCTGGCGCCGAGCCTGCGGACCGATGACGAGCGGGTCGAGGCCGGACTGGACGCGCTGGACACCCCGACGCTGGCCGTCCGGCCGCGGTGGCGGCGGGCGATCGCGACCCTCGGACCGCCGCTGATCGCGCTGGTGGTGTTCGTCGCGGCGTGGCAGGCGTTGTGGGCCTCAGCGGTGTTCCCGGAGTACAAGGTCCCGGCGCCGCTCGCGGTCGGCGATCAGATCTGGGCTCAGGTGCGCAACGGCCAGGTGCTGTCGATCCTGTGGACCTCGGTGCACCGCGCGGTGCTCGGGTTCATCGCTGCGGTCCTGGTCGCCACCCCGCTGGGGCTGGTGGTAGCCAAGGTGCGAGTGGTGCGCTCGGCGATCGGACCGCTACTGACCGGGCTGCAGAGCCTGCCGTCGGTGGCGTGGGTACCGGCTGCGGTGCTGTGGTTCGGGCTGACCGACGCGTCGATCTACTTCGTCGTGCTGATGGGCGCGGTGCCGTCGATCGCGAACGGGTTGATCGCCGGGATCGAGGCGATCCCCCCGCTGCTACCCCGGGTCGGGATCGCGATGGGCGCCGGGCGCTGGCAGACCGCACGGCACATCCTGCTGCCGGCGGCGTTGCCCGGTTACCTGGCGGGCTGCAAGCAGGGCTGGGCGTTCTCCTGGCGCTCCCTGATGGCGGCGGAGATCATCGCCAGCTCACCGGCGCTGGGATTGGGGCTGGGCCAGTTCCTGCACAACGGGCAGTCCCTCAACGACATGCCCATGGTGATCGCCGCGATCGGGCTCATCCTCGCGGTGGGGATCGGCATCGAGCTGCTGATGTTCCGCCCGGCCGAGCGCCGGGTGCTGCGCGCGCGGGGATTGGCGTTGGCGACATGAGCCCGGTGTCATGAACACTGCGCTGGTGGCCGTGGCGCACGGCAGCCGCAATCCCCGTTCGGCGGCCGTGGCCACCGAGCTGGTGGAGCTGGTGCGGGCGCGCCGGCCGGGGTTGGCCGTGCGGCTGGCGTTCCTCGACCTGTCCGCGCCGCGGCTGCCCGACGTGCTGGCCGGGCTGGCCGGTACCGGTCATCAGAGCGCCGTGGTCGTGCCGCTGCTGCTCGGCCGGGCCTACCACGCCCGGGTGGACGTGCCCGGAGCGCTGGCGCGTGCCCAGCGTCGACACCCTGCGCTTGAGCTGCGCACCGCCGACGTGCTGGGCCCCGACGAGCGACTGGCGGCGCTGGCCCGGTGGCGGGTGATCGAGGCTGGTGGTGCGGCCGCGGACGCCGTCGTGCTGGCTGCCGCAGGCTGTTCTGACCCCCAGGCCAACGCCGCGGTCGCCGAGGTCGCCGGGGGTTGGGCGGTGCCCGCGTTCGCCGCGGCCACGTCTCCGCCGGTCGAGGCGGTGGTGGCCGGGCTGGTTGCACGCGGGGCTCGCCGGGTGGCGGTCGCGTCCTGGTTCCTGGCGCCGGGCCTGCTGCCCGACCGGGTTCGCGCCGCGGCGCTGGCCGCCCACCCGGGGGTTGTGGTGGCCGAACCGCTGGGCGCCGACCCGGCGGTCGCCGACGTCATACTGGACCGCTATGACGCCGCGGCCAGGCCGCACGCTCACTACCACAGCGCCTGAGTCGCCGGGCTGTGCAGCGTGATGAGCTTCGACCAGCTCGTGCATCGCGCCCGCTTGCTCGTCGCCGATGGCAACCGGACTCTGCTGGGCATCACCGGTCCACCGGGAGCGGGTAAAACCACCCTGGCTGAGCAGCTCATCACGACGCTGGCGCCCGCACCTCCGCCGACGCTGACCCCCCACCAGTGGATCGCTCATGTCCCGATGGACGGTTTCCACCTCGCCGACAAGGAACTCGCCCGGCTGGACCGCCGCGACCGCAAAGGCGCTCCCGACACCTTCGACGCTGCCGGCTACGCCGCCCTGCTGCGCCGGCTGCACGAAGACAGTGACGACGTGGTGTACGCCCCGAGCTTCCAACGCACCCTTGAACAGCCCATCGCCGGCGCTATTCCCGTACCGCCGTGCGCCCGGTTGATCATCACGGAAGGCAACTACCTGCTCTTCGACGACCACGGCTGGGACCGGGTCCGGGCCCAGCTCGACGAGGTCTGGTACGTCGACCTGGACCCAGACGAACGTGTGCGCCGACTCATCGCTCGCCATGTCCGGTTCGGAAAGCAACCCGTCACGGCCGCCGCCTGGGCCACCGGCACCGACGAACGTAACGCCGTACTGATCAGCGCAACCCGACCCCGCGCCGACCTCATCGTCCCCGCCAGCCTCATGAACTCACTCCCCCCACCGAACGATGACCGTAATCGGGCTCCCAATGGCTGAAAGGGATCGCCTCATGCACCGCTGAGTACCGCAGCGACTGCGTGCACCGCGTTGTGTATATCGGTGGTGTTCACATCGTGGTGGGTGACCGCGCGAACCAGGTCGGGCCTCAGCGCGCCCATCCGGACCCCGTGCCCGGCCTCCAGCCGATGGCACAACGCCACCGCGGAGGCCACCTTGAACACCACGATATTGGTCTCGACGGTGTCCGGGTCGAGCGTGATGCCGGGTAACCCGGCCAACCCTTCGGCGAGAAGCCGGGCATTGGCGTGATCGTCAGCGAGGCGATCCACGTGGTGGTCCAGGGCCCACAGGCAGCCAGCCGCGACGATGCCAGCCTGACGTAGCGCTCCGCCGATCATCTGCTTGTAGCGCCAAGCCTCCTCGATCAGCTCAGCCGAGCCGGCCAACACGGCACCCACCGGCGCGCCCAGGCCCTTGGTGAAATCGATCCACGCGGTGTCGAACCCACACGCCCACTCCGCGGCCGGCACTTCCGAGGCGACCACGGCATTCATCAGCCGAGCTCCGTCCAAGTGCGCGCGCAGCCGGTGTCGCGCAGCGATCTCCAGCACCCCGCGGATCTGCGCCAGCGGCCACACCCGCCCACCGGCCAAGTTGGTCGTCTGCTCCACGGACACCAGCCGCGAGCGCGGCTCATAACGGTCCCCAGCCGGGAACAACGCCGCCTCCAATGCCTCAGCGGTGAACATGCCGGCCTCACCAGCGACCGGGGCGAGCACCGCCCCGGACAGTGCCGACGGGCCGCCCGCCTCGGCGACGATCGGATGGGACGTCGGGTGCAGGTGCACCGCGTCGCCGCCGGGTCGGATGTGCAGCCGGAGACCGATGGCGTTGCACATCGTGCCCGACGGCAGGAACACCGCGGCCGGCTTGCCGAGCAACGTGGCAACCCGCTCGCACAGCATGTTGACGGTGGGATCCTCACCGCTCTGCTCGTCGCCTACTTCGGCGGCTGCCATCGCCGCGCGCATGTCCTCGACTGGCCGGGTCTGGGTGTCGGAGTACAGGTTGATCAGCATCACCGGCGACGTTAGTCGACTGCACGGGTAGCCGTGGCAGCACTGGTGATTGGGGCTTGGGAAGTGCCACGCGGCTAGGGTTGCGGCGACCCAGGATAGTCGGCCGGATCGGCCTGGCGTGGTACTGAGCTGTGGACGATATCGATTCGCACGGTAGGTCTCACCGGCGCATTTGTCGAAGGTGTAGACCTCAATCGAGGGGACCGACGCAGCGAGCCCCGGGACCCGGAGGAGTGCATGAATGATTTCTTTCCGATCACGGCTAATCGCTGCATTGCCTTGTCTCGCAGGCAGGGCAATCGACTGACGTTTCTTTGCAGTATTGCAACTGACACGGCCAGGATTTGGGTCCGCTGCTACGATCGCTGCATTCTTGGTCCGCGAGCTGAACCAAGCAGGCGCGGCAAATCTCCTGGAGGCAGAGGTCCCTATGCTACAGTAGTACTGTTACGACAGTGCCACTGTCACATTGAGAGGCGTCTGTGACGGAACAACTCACCATCACGGAGCTGGCTGCGCGCACCGGCATCAGCGTGCGCACGATCCGCTTCTACGCCGGGATGGGCCTGATCCCGCCACCGGCGGTGCGCGGTCGGCTGGGGCTGTATGACGAGTGCCACGTCGCCCGCCTCGAGCTGGTCCGCGACCTGCAGGGCTTGGGTTTCACGCTGGCGGCGATCGAGGGCTATCTCGCCCGGATCCCGCCAGACCGCTCTCCCGAGGACCTCGCACTGCACCGAGCACTGCTGGCTCCGTGGCTGCCCGAGCAACCCGAGACGGTGAATCGCACCGAGCTCGACACCAAGGCTGGGCGCGCCCTGGACGACGAGGAGCTGGCCCGGCTGGTCAGGCTGGGGGTGCTGCGGCGCGACGGTACCGAGACGTGGACGCTGACCAGCCCGGACATGCTGAACTACGGGCTGAGCCTGCTCGACGCCGAGATGGACTTCGATGTCCAGGTGGCCGCCAAGCAGATCATCGAACGGCACACCAACGCGCTGGCCACTGAATTGGTGGTGCTGTTCCACGACACCGTGTTGCGCGAGTACCGCGAACGCGGTCGGCCACCCGAGTTGCGCCAGCGGTTGCTCGCCCTGCTGGAGCGGCTCAAGCCGATCACCGTCGATGGTGTCGTGACCAATTTCCAGCTGGCCATCAACCGTGCAATCCGCGAATCCGTTCCCGCCGACGCGACAGCTGCTGTCCCGATAATCCGGAGCTCGCCATGACTGAAGCATTCCTCTACGAGGCGCTGCGTACCCCGCGGGGCAAGGGCAAGCCCAACGGGGCGCTGCACGGCGTCAAACCGATCTCCCTGATCACTGGATTGATCGACGAGTTGCGCCACCGGTACCCGACACTGGACCCGGCGCGGATCGACGACATCGTGCTTGGAGTGGTCACCCCCATCGGCGATCAGGGTGGCGACCTCCCGCGTGCCGCGGCACTGGCCGCCGGGCTGCCCGACACCGTCGCCGGGTTACAGATCAACCGGTTCTGCGCCTCGGGCCTGGAAGCGGTCAACCTCGGCGCGATGAAGGTCCGCGCCGGTTGGGAGGACCTGGTACTCACCGGCGGTGTCGAGTCGATGTCCCGGGTGCCGATGGGCTCCGATGGTGGTGCCATCGCGATGGACCCGGAAACCGCCTACGGCATCGGGTTCGTCCCGCAAGGCATCAGCGCCGACCTGATCGCCACCATCGAGGGCTTCACCCGCGACGACGTCGACTCCTACGCCCTGGAATCCCAGCACCGCGCCGCCAAAGCCTGGAGCAACGGGTACTTCGCCCGGTCGGTGGTCCCGGTCCGGGACCGCAATGGCACGGTCGTGCTGGACCGCGATGAGCACCTGCGCCCGGACGCCACCCTCGAGGGTCTTGGCGCGCTGAAGCCGTCCTTCGCCGAACTCGGCGAGCAGGCCGGATTCGACGCCGTCGCGCTGCAGCGCTACCACTGGCTGGAACGCATCGACCACGTTCACCACGCCGGCAACTCCTCGGGCATCGTGGACGGCGCGGCGCTGGTGCTGGTCGGATCCGAGCAGGTCGGCCGGGATCTCGGGTTGGCACCG
>JALZCO010000468.1 GCA_030863015.1 Actinomycetota bacterium | reverse complement strand
GTTCCGGCAGCCGGTCAGGGCGTCAATGGGCAACCCTGTGCAGCGCAGTGCTGTCACAGTGGCCGGTCAGCGCCGGCCGGCTCGCGGGGTCAGGGCCCGGACCGCCTCCGCGACGGCCGAGCGCCGGGCTTCCCGCACCGCGGTGGACAGCGGCCGTAGCGCCATCGAGCGGGCGGCCGCGACCTTGGCGGACAGCGCACCACCGAGGTGATCGGTCTCTGCAGCACCGAGGATCGCCTCCACCTCGTCGGCCTGCTCGAGCACCCGCAGCGCGCGGGCGGGTGTGCCATCGGGCCACGGCGGCCGGACCCGGCGTTCCAGCGTTTCGGCGATCTCGGCGCGTACCCCGGGGCGGTGCCGGGCAACGTCAAGTTCCACCAGTGTCGTGGCCGCCTGGCGCACCGCGCCACGCAAGCCGTGCTCGGCGTCGGATAGCGCGGGTTCTGGAGCCGGAGGTAGCGGGCCAGCGGCGAACACCGTCCACCGCAACACACCGTCGGCGACCGCATTGGGCACCACGGCCAGTTCCGGGCCGGCGAACACGGCAACTTCACCACTGTCCAGCGCCGCCGCAGCCAGCGATGGGTCGGGCGGCAGCCCGCGCACATCACCGGCCACCGGCAACAACAGGCGGCCACCGCCTGCACCGGCCCGGCGGGCGGTGGCTAGCAGGCCCACCACAGAGGTCGGGGCTTGACCGGGGCCCGGTAGGTCGAGCTGGCTTGCGGTGGCCTCGTCGGCGGCCACCACCTCATGCAGACCTGCCCAGGTATGCAGGCCGTCGATCACAGCGTCAGGGGCGGCGCAGCCGTGCAGCCAGGCCGAGGCCCACACAGTCAATGTCGCACTGGGACATGGCACGGAGTAGGAGGGTAGAACGCCGACGAACAACGCGCACACGCGGCGCGGCTGCACCGTTGGATTCACCCATCAGGCTACCTTCGGCGCCATGCCCCCAGACGAACTACAGCGGTCACACCGGCGGTCCGAGGTGCCGCAACTGATGGTTGACGTCGGCTTGGTGGTG
Organism: Actinomycetota bacterium; assembly: GCA_030863015.1. Taxonomy (GTDB): domain Bacteria; phylum Actinomycetota; class Actinomycetes; order Mycobacteriales; family Pseudonocardiaceae. The sequence goes on along the minus strand of JALZCO010000468.1, from coordinate 12,561 downwards.
GAGGACGCCGCGAGCGGGTTCTGCGGTGCGGTGCGCAGCTGCGAGCGCAACATGGTGGCCCTGGAGGACGCTCAAGGGCGGGTGCGGACATTTCCGCTGCGGCGCGCGGCGTTTCTGATCGACGGTGATCCGGTGACCCTGGTTCGCCGGGTCAGGCCTGCGACTGCGCCGACCCGGTCGGCTTCCGGCTCGGTTCGGGTGGTCGGCCTGCGGGCCCGGACTGCGCGGGCCAGCCGGATGTGGGTGGAGGGCAAGCACGACGCCGAACTTGTGGAACGAGTCTGGGGCCACGATTTGCGAGTGGACGGCGTCGTCGTGGAGTCGCTCGATGGCGTGGACGGCCTGGCCGAGCGGGTCGCGGAGTTCGGTCCTGCGCCACATCGACGGCTCGGTGTGCTGGTTGACCACCTGATCGCCGGAAGCAAGGAGACGCGCCTGGTGCAGAGGGTGCGTTCGGAGCACGTCTTGGTTGCGGGACACCCCTACGTCGACATCTGGCAGGCTGTGCGCCCCGCCGCACTGGGTATCCCTGGCTGGCCGGACGCGCCGCGCGGGGTGCCGTGGAAGCAGGGGGTGTGTCAGGCGCTGGGCTGGGTGAATCGAAGCGGGATACCGGATCCGGCGCAGGGCTGGTGTCGAGTGCTCGATGCGGTGCAGGGATTCCGTGATCTTGAGCCGACTCTGCTAGGTGCCGTCGAGCGGCTCATCGACTTCGTCACCGCCCTGCCACCCGTAAACCGGTGACGATCACCACAGAATCCCGCCCCCAGATCTGCCACTATGGACACATGGCCGCTGTCGTGTGGCTGGTCGCCGGACTGCTGCTGATCGCTGCAGAGGTGCTGTCGAGTGACTTCGTGCTGATCATGCTTGGGGCCGGAGCGTTGGTGGCCGCCGGATCGGCGGCGTTGGGCGCGTCGATCTGGGTGGAGATTGCTGCCTTCGCCGCCACCTCGCTGGCCTTGATCACCGTGGCCAGGCCGATGCTCAGGCGCCGGCTGCACAGCGCCCCGGTGCCTACTAACACCGAAGCTCTGGTCGGCGATAAGGCGGTTGTGGTCAGCACCGTCGACGTGAGTGGCGGCAAGGTCAAATTGCGCGGGGAGTTGTGGTCGGCCCGCGCTTTCGATGAAACCGAGGTTCTCGAGCCCGGTCAAACCGTTACGGTGATGAATATCTCCGGTGCCACCGCCATCGTCTTGGGAGAGCGCTGATGAGTGTTGCCCTGTTCGTGACTGTCGCGGTCCTGCTGCTGGCGATCGTGGTCACCGTGGTGAAGGCCGTGGTGGTGATCCCGCAGGCCACTGCCGCGGTCGTCGAGCGGCTTGGCCGCTACCGCAGCACATTCACCCCGGGTTTGAACTTCCTGGTGCCCTTCATCGATCGGATTCGGGCCCGGATTGACTTGCGTGAGCAGGTGGTGTCCTTCCCGCCGCAGCCCGTGATCACCAAGGACAACCTGACCGTCTCCATCGACACTGTCGTGTACTTCCAGGTCACCGACCCGAAAGACGCGGTGTATGAGATCTCCAACTACATCGCCGCAGTCGAGCAGCTGGCCACCACCACGCTGCGTAACGTGGTGGGGGGAATGAGCCTGGAGGACACCTTGACCTCCCGGGACTTCATCAACGGTCAGCTATCAGGAGTGCTCGACGAAGCGACCGGGCGGTGGGGCATCCGGGTGGGTCGGGTCGAGCTCAAAGCGATCGACCCGCCGCATTCGATTCAGGACTCGATGGAGAAGCAGATGCGCGCGGACCGCGAGAAGCGCGCCACTATCCTCACCGCCGAGGGGCAGCGCGAGTCGGCGATCAAGACTGCGGAGGGTCAAAAGCAGGCCGCGATCCTGTCCGCAGAGGGTGCTAAGCAGGCCGCGATCCTCGGCGCCGAGGCCGAGCGGCAGTCCCGCATCCTGCGTGCGCAGGGTGAGCGGGCAGCACGCTACCTGCAGGCGCAGGGTCAGGCCAAGGCGATCGAGAAGGTATTCGCTGCGATCAAGGCCGGCCGGCCGACCCCCGAGCTGCTGGCCTATCAGTACCTGCAGACGTTGCCGCAGATGGCCCAAGGTGACGCGAACAAGGTGTGGCTGGTGCCCAGTGACTTCGGCAAGGCTCTCGAGGGATTCAGCAAGATGCTCGGCGCGCCGGGGGACGACGGGGTGTTCCGGTTCGAACCAAGCCGGGACTTCGTGACTTCCAGCCGGCCCGAGGACGACGACGACGCCGTCGCGGGGTGGTTCGACACCACCGCAGACCCGCACATAGCTGCTGAGCTGCGGGCGGCTGAAGAGGTGGCCCGCAGGGAGGTGCCCGGTCCGGAGATCGGGCTGACGCCCTCGTTGGGCGCCCCGGCGGACCGGGCAGATTCAGGTGGCTCGTCAGGAGGGCAGGAGGCCCCGCCCTCGGAATCGACTGAGACCGCACCGCAGCAGCCGGTGTCGTCGTCGGATTAGCCGGCGAACTCGTCGCATCGACCGGATGACGACAACGAGTCAGCCCAGCGACCGCAATGGCGGCTGAGAGGATCAGGCGACGCTGAAGCCGAACGGTAACTCCAGGCGATGCCGGCTCAGCAGGTCACTATCGGCGAGCAGGTCTCGGGTCGGCGCGTCTGCAACCAGCCGGCCGCCGTCGAGCACCACGCTTCGTGGGCACAGTTGCAGGGCATAGGGCAGGTCGTGAGTCACCACCAACATCGTCCGGTCCAACTCCAGCAACACCTCAGCCAGTTCCCGGCGAGCTACCGGGTCCAGGTTCGATGACGGCTCGTCGAGTACCAGGATTTCTGGATCGCAGGACAGCACGGTGGCCAGCGCAGCACGTCGGCGCTGCCCACCGGACAGATGCAGCGGTGAGCGTGCAGCGTGTTCGCTCATCCCGACAGCGGCCAGGGCAGCGCGCACCCGAGCCTCCAGCTCGGCGCCGCGCAACCCGAAGTTTGCCGGTCCGAACGCCACGTCTTCAGCCACAGTGGGCATGAACAGCTGGTCGTCAGGGTCTTGGAACACAATCCCCACTCGGCGGCGGATCTCCCGCACGTGCTGCCTGATCACGCGTAGTTCGCCCACCTGCACAGAGCCGGAAGTCGGCTGCAGAACACCGTTGAGGTGCAGGACGAGGGTGGTCTTACCGGCACCGTTGGGACCCAACAGCGCGACGCGCTCACCAGGCTGCACGGTGAGGTTGATGCCGTCTAGGGCGCGGCGGCCGTCAGGATAAGAAAAGGTCAACTCGGTGACCTGTAATGATGGCACGGTCACCCGCCCCACCAGGCACCGGACAAGAGCACGATCGCAGCCGCCACCGGTGCCAGCCCGACCAGCCATTCACGGCGACCGGTCGGCCGTTCCTGCAGGACGGGCATCGTGCCATGCCAGCCTCGCGCCAGCATGGCCATGTGTACCCGTTCACCACGCTCGTAGGACCGTAGGAACAGGTTGCCCACCCCGCGTGCGGTCGCGCCCACCTGCCACAGCAGCCTCGGATCGTGTCCCCGGGAGATCCGGGCGATCCGCATCCGGCGGGCTTCACCAACGAGCACCTCGAAGTACCGCAGCATCAAGGTGGCGATCGTGGTGAGGGTGTCGGGCACCCGCAAGCGTTGCAGCCCGATCAGCAGATCGCGCGGCAAGGTCGTCGCCGCCAGCGTCAGCGAGGTGAGCACTCCCAGGGTGCCCTTGACCACGATGTTCCAGCCGGCCAGCAGCCCCTCCACCGAAAGCAACACACCCGCGACCTGCACCTGCTGCCCGCCCTCGGCGAACGGCAACAACACGGCGAGCACGAGAAACGGTGCCTCGATGAGGGCCCGGCGCGCGATCCAGCCCGGCGGGATCGCCGCCACTACCCACATCGCGGCCAGGACGAGGAGGTAACCACCGAACGCCCAGAACACCTCCCGCGGTGTAGCCACCACACAGCACACGAACAGGAATGCGGCAAGCACCTTGACCTGGGGTGGCAACCGATGCACCGGTGAATTGCCCGGTAGGAAAAGTGGATGTGCGTGGCCGGCTCCCACAGCGGATCAGGGCTTGGCGGCCGGGCGCTTCCCGACTCCGCGTCCCTGAGGCGGGCGCGCCAGCCAGAACAGGCCGCCGGCGACGGCGAGGGTCACCAGTACCCCGATGACCCCGGCGATTCCCACGAGGCCGTCGTCACCACCCAGGGTGTAATCAGCAAGGGGGCTACCGGCCAGGTCATGATCGCGAGCGTTTTGGGCGATGCACTCGCCGGAGAGCTGCTCGGTGCCGCTTACCTCAGTGACCTGGCAGCCGTTCAAGGTCGCCGAGTCGAGGCCGTCGGGGTTGGCTGAGGCCAGGTAGGACAGCAGTCCGGCGATCAGAAGGGCGATGAGGCCGAAGGCGGCGAAGAACCCGGTGGGGCTGCGCCGCCGGTGCGCAGCGGTCACGATGCACTCCGTTCGGCAGTAGCTGTAGTAGCTGCGGTCCTTGCCGGCGACCGCTGCAGCAAGTAGACGAGATCCGGGCGGGCGGAGGCGACAGCGCCGACGGTGAGTGCGGTGATGATGCCCTCACCTATGCCGATCAGGACGTGTACTCCCAGGATGGCCACCGCGACGGTACCCAGCGAGGAACCGCCGGCTCCGCCGATTCCGTATTCCACGATGAATCCCAGGGATGCGATCACCGTGTTCACCAGGGCGGAGACGAAGGCAACGGTGACCAACCCCCCGCGGTTGCGGAAAGCCCACCTACGCATTGCCATGGCGACCGCGAAACCGATCCAGGTGCCAATCAGCGCCATGTTCGTGATGTTGGCCCCCAATGCGGTCAGGCCACCGTCGGCGAACAGCAACGCCTGCACCACCAGCACGATGCCGACACACAGCGCGCCGAGCCACGGACCCACCAGGATGGCGGCCAGCGCACCGCCCAATAGGTGGCCGCTGACCCCGGGCAGCACCGGAAAGTTGATCATTTGTACTGCGAAGATGAACGCCGCGACCAGGCCCGCCATCGGCGCAGTGCGATTGTCCAGGTCTGCGCTTTGGCCGGCCCGGGCGCGGACCAGCGAGTACCCGAGACCTGCAGCCGCGACCAGGCCGAGTACCGCCGAGGTAGGGGCATTGACGAGGCCATCACTCATGTGCATGGCGACCGTGTCGGTAGTCATCGAGCCGTCCTCAGACCGCTTGTGAGTGTCACCCATCAGAGTAAAGGCATAGCTTAGGTTACTGCTAGACCTATGCGAAAGCGCAAGCTTTTCTATAACGGGTAATAGGAGGTACGCGGTCGCAGCGATGCGTACCGTGATCGCTAGACCTCACCGAGCTCCCCGAATTCCCGCTCGATGCACTCGCGGATGCTCGCCGGGGATCTCTACATCCCCGATGACCCCGGAGCTTGCGGAGCAGAGCAGCCTCGCCTTGGCCCTCATGGACGCACACAACGTCACCTCCCTGTGCGCCCGGAACGAGCGGCGGCGCGGGGACGATGTGCAGATCGGTCCCAACGTGCAGCTGCTGACGCCGACGCAACCGGTAGAGCCGGAGCCACGACCTGCCAAGTGGGCTCGCCACTCAGGTGGCGATGGCCACGTACTTGCTCTCGAGGAACTCCTCGATGCCCACCGAGCCGCCCTCCCGGCCCAGCCCGGAGTGCTTGACGCCACCGAAGGGCGCCGCCGGGTTGGACACCAGGCCCTGGTTGAGGCCGACCATGCCGGCCTCGAGCCGCTCACAGACCCGCAGGGCGCGGCGCAGGTCCTCGGTGTAAACGTAGCTGACCAACCCGAAGGGGGTGTCGTTGGCGGTCGCCAGCACCTCGTCCTCGGCAGTGAACGGGGTGATCGGCGCCACTGGTCCGAAGATCTCCGTGCTGGCCATCTCCGCATCCGGCGGTACGTCAGCAAGCACGGTCGGGCGGTAGAAGTAACCCGGACCGTCCACCGGCTCGCCACCGATGAGCACCCGGGCCCCACGAGTGACCGCGTCATCAACCAAGTGCTGCACCTTATCCCGTGCCTTGGCCTCGATCAGCGGACCGACCTGCACGCCGGCCTCGGTGCCGCGACCGATGCGCAGCGCGCCCATCTGCTCGGCCAGCCGCCGGGAGAACTCCTCGACGATATCGGTGTGCACGAAAAAGCGGTTAGCAGCGGTGCACGCCTGGCCGATGTTGCGCATCTTCGCGATCATCGCGCCCTGGACCGCGGAATCAATGTCGGCGTCGGCGAAGACCAGGAACGGCGCGTTGCCGCCGAGCTCCATCGAGGTCCGCAGGATCTGCTCGGCGCACTGCTCCAGCAGCGTGCGGCCCACCTCGGTGGAGCCGGTGAAGGACAGCTTACGGGCCCGGCCGTCCCTGATCAGCGGTTCCATCAGCTGACCCGAGTTGGCGGTGGGCACGACGTTGAGCACCCCGTCGGGCAACCCGCACTCGGCCAGGATCGAAGCCAGCGCGAGCATCGACAGCGGGGTCAAGCGGGCTGGCTTCAGCACCATCGTGCAACCGGCCGCTACTGCCGGACCGATCTTGCGGGTGCCCATCGCGGCCGGGAAGTTCCACGGGGTGATCAGCAGTGACGGCCCGATCGGCTGGCGCATCACGAGCACTCGCCCCGAGCCGTTAGGCGCGGTGGCGAACCCGCCATCGATGCGCACCGCCTCCTCGGCGAACCAGCGGAAGAACTCGGCGGCGTAGGCGATCTCAGCCTGCGACTCGGCCAGCGGCTTACCCATCTCCAGGGTCATCAGCAACGCGAGGTCGCTCTGGCGCTGCATCATCAGCTCGTAGGCGCGGCGCAGGATCTCGCCACGTTCCCGGGGCGGGTGCTGCGCCCACCGAGCCTGGGCGGCGACCGCGGCGTCCAGCGCGGCCATCCCGTCCTCGGGGGCAGCGTCGGCGACTGCGCGCAGCGCCTTGCCGGTGGAGGGATCCTCGACGTCGAAGGTCTTTCCCCCACTGGCGGGTCGCCACCGACCGTTGATGAACAGTTCGGTGGGGGCGGTGTCGACGACGGCTTGCTCTCGGTCAGTGGAACTCATTGCCATCACGCTACTTGGGCACCGTCACCGGGGTCTCCACCATCGAGGGCTCCAGAGTGCTGCCGCCGCGGGCCTGCACGATCAGGCCGATCACTCCGATGGCCGCGCCTGCCAGCGATATCGCGAGTAACGCCGGTGAGGTGGTTCCGGTCAAGGCGTCGCCGAGCACAACGAGGGCAACCGAGCCGGGTATGACGCCCACGGTGCCCACGAGGTAGTCGCGAAACCGGATCGACGACACCGCGCTGCAGTAGTTGAGCACCGAGAACGGTACCGCCGGGATCAGCCGCAGCGACGCCACCGCGAGCCAACCGCGACGGCGCAGTCGCGCATCAATCGCCCGCAGCAGCCCACGATCGAGGTGTGGTTCCACCAGGCTGCGCGCTACCCGGCGAACCACCACAAAGGCCAGTGCCGCAGTCAACGTGGTCGCCACCAGTGACAGCACCACGCCCAACGCAGGGCCGAACAGCAATCCCGCGGCAAGGGTGAACACGGTGCGAGGGATCGGTGCGATCGTCACCACGGTCTGCCCGAGTAGGAACAGCATCGGTGCGGCAATGCCGACCGAGCGCGCCCAATCCCGCATCTGCAATGCAGTGGGCACCGGTAGCACCAGCGCTGCAACGACCAGCGTGACGAGCAACAGCCCGGCCACCAGCAGACGGGTACGGGGCGCGCTCACTTGTCCTCCGAACACCGGCAACGGGTGCACAGGCATCCTACCGGCTCCCAACCCCGGCGTGTCAGTTCGCCGTGCTCGGTGTGTCAGTCCGCGGTGCCCGGTGTGCCGCATCAATCCGGTGACTTCCGGGCCACTGGCGCACGGACTAACGGCTATGCCGGTACGTGACGCTGATCCTGGGCCCACCGTGGGCAGCCTTCGGCACGGTGTGCTCCCAATCGTGCTGGCAGCGACCACCCATCACGAGCAGGTCGCCGCCGTCGAGGGTGAACCACCGGCCGGCACCACCGCCGCGCGGGCGGAGTCCGAAGCGTCGGCGACTACCCAGCGACACGATGGCGACCAGCGGGCACTGCAGCGATAGCCGCACTCGATCACCGTGCCAGGCCACCGAGTCCCGGCCGTCGCGGTAGTAGTTGGCCCAGATCGAGTCGAAGGCGACCCCGTAGCGCTGTGAGAGCAGGGCGGCCAGATCGTCCAACGGTGGCGGTGACTCACCGACGGCCCAGCCGCAGGTCAGCCGCGGCTCGGCGATGCGACGGCCGTGCATCCAGCGTTCCCGCTGGTGCCACACCGCCGAGCCGGCCAGCTCCTCGAACAGCGTGTCTGCGCCGGACATCCACGCTGCCGCCACGTCGACCCAGGACTCGTCGTCGAGCTGACAGCGGCGCAGCGTGCTGAACGACTCGTCGGGCCCTGGGTCACCAGCACCGAAGAGGGAAGGCTGAAACGAAAGGCTCACCACTCAAGTTTGACCGAACAACGATCCGTGTAACCCTATGCACGTGACGGCAGGGGCTTCGCCGCGTGCGCGGCTACCGCTACAACTGATCCTCGCATTGCTGGCGAGCCTCCCCGGGGCCTACCTGGGTGCCGCCGACTATCTGGGCCTGCCGCACCTGGAGATGTCGCCAGTGGTGGCCGCGGGAGTGTTCGGCATAGCGATCGTGGGTGCCGCGTTCGTGCTCTCCTGGGCTGCCGAGGCTGCGCAGGTCGATATCAGCGCCGGGTTGGCACTGGCCGTGCTGGCGTTACTGGCGGTCCTGCCGGAATACGCGGTCGACTTTGTTTTCACCTACCAGGCGGGGCAGATATACGGGGAGGCAGGAGCTTGCGTGCCCATCGAGGGCGGCGCCAACCCGTGCTCGCTTGCGCTGGCGAATATGACCGGTGCCAACCGGGTGCTGGTCGGTGTGGGCTGGCCACTGGTGGTGCTCATCGCGACCTGGGCCGCGGTGCGTCACCGCAGGGCTGGTGGCGCGCCGGACGACGACACCCTTCCCGGTGAGGTGAGGCTGGCTCCCACGATGTCGGCTGAAGTGGTATTTCTCGGCATCGCCACGCTTTACTCCCTGACCTTGCCGCTGCGCCACACCCTCACGCTCGTCGATGCCGGCGTGCTGACCACGATCTTCGCTCTCTACGCTTGGCGGCTGTCGAAGGCGCCGGCTGAGAAACCCGAGCTGGTCGGGGTGGCCGCGTGGGTCGGCGAGCAGAACCGCTGGCGGCGCCGCACGCTCGTCATCACGTTCTTCGCCGTGGCGGGGTTGATGATCCTAGCGACCGCCGAGCACTTCTCCGAGGCGCTGGTGTCCACCGGGGCGCAACTGGGCGTCGAGCAGTTCCTGCTCGTGCAGTGGGTTGCTCCGCTGGCCAGCGAGTCACCCGAACTGATTGTGGCGTGCCTGTACGCCTTGCGGCTGATGGCGTCGAACTCGTTGGGTACCCTGCTGTCGAGCAAGGTCAACCAGTGGACGCTGCTCGTCGGCACCATCCCGGTGGTGTTCGCGCTGTCTGGAGGAACTACCGACGGCCTGCCGATCGACTCTCAGCAGCGCTTGGAGCTGCTACTTACTGCCGCCCAGTCACTGTTCGCGGTGGCGATCCTGGTAAATCTGAGGCTGACGGTTTATGGCGCGGTGGGCCTGCTGTCGCTGTTCAGCGTGCAGTTCATCGTGAGCGTCACGATGCCGCAGTCGGTGAATCAGATGGTGATCCTTGTGCTGTCCGCAGTCTATGTCGTGTTGGCGATCGGGCAGATGATCCGGCTCCGCCGCCAAACAGTGCAAGTGATCCGCGACGGCCTCGTCACCCCCTTTCCCGAACTCGGACGGGTCCCGGCGGGGGCGTGAGGTTTATGCAGTGCGTAAAGAATGAACTTGAGGTAAACTTGTCGCACACCCGGCGGCGCGGCCAGAATTCAGATGAGATACCAGCCGATCCACCAGCCGACGACGGCAGCCACAGAGACCAGCGCAAAAACCCACGTCATCAACCTGAGCAGAGAGCTGACTCGTAATCGTCGGAAAAGTGGTGGTCGCCGGGGAAACACTGGGGGTGGTAAGTGCTGAAGATCAAGGTGCCGGCTCATGTGCTCAGCTAGTTCGCGCTCCCACAACACCGCGTCGATGCTCTTCACCGTCCGACCCCTTCTCGATCGGTGCTTAGCCATCACGCATCCGATCGCGACCCGGGCCCAGCACTTCGCCGATGCCGTCCTACGGCTGTCATCGACCACGACCAGTGCTGCGTTACCGATTTCTTCGTTATCCGCTTATCTTCTGTAAGGTAATCGCCGTTAGCCTCGCCGAATCACTCGTAGTGATGTTTTAATAGCGAAGTGCGCTGTTGGGCGGTCTTTGCCTATCACGCGTATCTAGGTACCTGGGGTAGGTACTGCTCAAGCTATGAGCCTGCTGCAGCACTGGTCGTCGAATCCGACCCGAACCCCGCGGCACTGTCCGCGTCATCGACCCCAACCCGCTGAACTGGCTGTACACCACCTACAACACCGTCGAGGAGGCGGTCCGGGTCACCAAGGGGGGCCAGGTTCGACCGGCTGCAATGAGCCGTTACCGCTGGCGGGACGATCGGACACTCGAGATCACGGTGCGCGATGGTGAGTGGTTCGCTGACGGCACCCGGCTTGACGCCGACTCGGTGCGTCAGGCGTTCGACGAGCAGACCCGCTGGGCGGCCCCGCATCCACCAGGCACGCATTTCAACATCGACCGGCGGACTCCCGCCGAGGTCGTCGACGACCGCCCGGTGCGGCTGCACCTACCGACGGTTGACGGTCTTACACTCGGCAAGCTCCGCGTCACTCACGTGATGAGCGAGCGATTCTGGCGCGATCTGGGCTTCGGGTACGCTCAAGACCAGTCCGGCGAGGACCATTGGTAAATTATCGACGCACCGGGGCCGTGAGCCTCCGGACCATTCACGCTTGTTGAGGGACGTCGCTGATACGAACCGGTGATCACCAACGGCAATGACCGTACCTGGCTGCAGACCGAGGACCGATCACCGACTGTGCGGCTGCGAGCGAACCCGCACTATTGGGACCGGCTGCGCGGACCGCGCCTGCAGGAGGTGGAGTTTCGCAACGACCTGACCTGCGGGTCGAGGTATCGGTGCTGCGGGATGAGCAGCAGCGCGAGACCCGCAGGCGGCCGCACAGACGTCACAGGTCAAACAGGTACTGGCAGCCAACCGGATCGACCGGTACGTCACCCGGCAGGCCCTCGCACTGTTCCTCGTCGCGCCGCAGGTGCTCTATGCGGTGAACCGGAACGTCAACTTCGTGCCGTACGCGACGAGCTTCGAGCTGGCCGACACCTCAGTGAGCTCTGGTCACTGGTCGGTGCGCTGGCGGCGGTCACCGTGTTCGCGGAGCGCGTCTGTCAGCGGGCTCGAGATCAAAGGGCAAGTGTGGCTCGGCTTGGTACCAGTAGGCCACCGAGGAGTAGTCATCGCTGCGTTTGTTCGCGTGGCCGTGTTCGATGCTGACCCGGATGGATCGTTCGAATGGTATGGGATCTTCGACGTGGAAGCGGTACATGCTGATCTGCCCGCTCCAGTTGTCCCCGCCCGGCAGCGTGATGCCGTGGTATGGCGCGTGGTAGGTCTGTGTCGGGCACCATGCGGTGTTGAAATAGTCTTCGGTGCCGGTGCCGTGCAGCGTCGGTGGCCACTTGTCGCCGTCGATGAAGATCATGTCGTCGCCTTCGCCGTACCAGTTCCACTCATTGGTGTCGCGAAGGTTATGGATGTTGAGCACGCAACCGACATAGTGCCCGCGGCCGGTCGCGTCCAGGATGGTGTAGTTGGATTTCCCGTCGAGGTTCTCTCCGGTAAGCAAAAAGTCCGGGTTGCTCTCCGATCCCTGGTCGGTTCCCGGGCAGGGATTACTGCGCCGCCACTGGGCGTGGAAGCGCCCGATGCCGTCTTCGAGCTCGTCGATCTCCTCGTAGTCGATGTAGTAGTAGAAGAACACCCGCTCGTCGGTCAGCTCGCTGGTGACCTCCAATCGAGCGCCCGCGCCGAACGGCATGTGAAAAAAGCAGTTGAACCCCTTGCCGTCCTCCGGGCTCATCTGCAGCGGGGCGGAGACGAAGTTGGCGGTGCGGCCGTGCCCGATTCCGAAGAAATCACCGAGAGGGACGGCGATGCTGGGGTGCGCTTCGCCGTCCCAGTATGCGCGGAGCAACAGCCTTCGCAGGTAGTCGGGCTGGCGCATCCACGGGTCGCGCAGCATCCGTTCGTTGGCGACGGTCACCCAGATGTGGTTGATGGTGCCCGCTGCCTCGATGTCCGCGAGCGTGGCGGTTTGCCCGGGCTCGAGGGTGATGCGGTCGTCATTACCGCCCGTGCGGTCCCAACTGGACGCCCGGCGCCGGCGGGTGCTGCGCAGCCGCGGCAGGTCTCTCAGGCTTGAACCGTACGAGCCGTAGTTGACGATCATGCCGTCCCTCCTGTGCCTGCGGCGGTGGGCTTGCTGGTGGACTCGGTCAGCGGGATGCGGGTGCCGTTGCGAAATGCCGCTTCCAGTGATTCCAGGCTGCGTTCCTTGGTTTCGGGCACCA
>JALZCO010000456.1 GCA_030863015.1 Actinomycetota bacterium | reverse complement strand
GGTCGGTTGGATGCATTGGTTCCAAGGAGTCACCGGCTGATTGCAGTGAAGTCCCTGCTGGCGATGAACTCCGGTCGTGGGCTCGGCGCGGCATAGGGCTCCACCAGCGTGTTTTGTACGCTGTTGAACACCACAAAGATGTTCCATCGCGGGAACGGAGTGATGTTGTTTCCGGACCCATGGATAATGTTCGCGTCGAACCACACCGCCGAACCGGCCGTGCCGGTGAATTGATCGATCCCATGTGCCATGGCGAGCTCGGTGAGGTCCCGCTGGCTCGGCACGCCGATCTCCTGCTCCTTCAGCGAGGCCTTGTAGTGATCCGTCGGCGTCTTACCCATGCATGGCACGAACGTGCGGTGTGAACCCGGGAGCATCATCAAGCCGCCGTTGAACGGGTAATTGTCGGTCAGCGCCAGGGACATGCTCACCGCCCGGGGCAGCGGCATGCCATCCTCGGCGTGCCAGGTCTCGAAGTCTGAGTGCCAATAAAAACCCTTGCCCTTAAAGCCCGGCATGTAGTTCACCCGGCTTTGGTGCACGTAGACATCCGAGCCGAGCAGCTGCCGGGCCCGGTCGACCACCCGCGGTTCCCGGACCAGCTCGGCGATCAGTGGGCTGATCCGGTGCACCTCAAAGATCGACCGGACCTCCGCGGAGTCCTTCTCCACGATCACCCGCTGGTCACCCTTGAGTTCCTCCTTGCCGATCAGGCGCTGCAATTCTTGCCAGTAGGTCTGCACCTCGTCCTGGCTCAGGAGGTTCTCGGCGGTCAAGTATCCCCGGGCTTCGTAGGAGGCAAGCGTCGCGGAGTCGATCGGGCCGCTGATCCCGCCCGGCCAGACCGTCGGATCGGTGCGCTCGATCGGTTCGGTACTGTCGGCTAGGCGGGTGGGGTAGCGGTCGCCGGTCCTGGTGCCGGTCACCGTCATGCTGTTCTCCTCAGGAAGTCGCCGGTGCGGTTTCGACGCAGAGCGGATACCCACCGTGCTCGTCGTGCACTTCCCGCCCTGTCACGGGGGGGTTGAACACGCAAACCATGCGCATTGTGGTGCGGGGCCGCAACTGATGGTGTTCGTGGCCGTCGAGCAGGTACAGCGAACCCGGCCCCAGCTGGTGGATCTCCCCGGTCTCCTTGTCCAACAGCTCGCCCTCGCCCTCGATGACGAAGACCGCCTCAACGTGGTTGGCGTACCAAAAGTCGTTCACCGTCCCGGCGTAGACCGTGGTCTCATGCACCGAAAATCCCACGTTCTCCTTGGCCAGCACGATCCTCCTGCTGCGCCAATTTGGGGTCTGCACGTCGCGGTCAGTGCCGGAGATGTCCTGTACCGAGCGAACGATCACCTCAGTGCTCCCTGCACGGACTCGGTGACCAACGCGAGCCCCTCGTCCAGTTCGGCGTCGGTCACGGTGAGCGGCGGCATCAGCTTGATCACCTCACCCTCCGGCCCGGAGGTCTCCATCAGCAGCCCACGCTTGAAGGCGTTGCGGCACACCCTGTCCGCCAGCTCCCCGCTGGGCACCGCTAAGCCGCGGGCCAGGCCCCGGCCCCTGGCCTGCATGGGGATGTCGGCATAGGTCTCCACCAGTTCGTTCAGCACCCGCGCGATCTGCTCACCCTTGGCCAGGGTGCTCTTCTCCAGCTTGTCGTCACACCAGTAGTTGCGCAGGGCCTCGGTGCAGGCGACGAAGGCCGGGTTGATTCCACGGAAGGTGCCGTTGTGCTCGCCCGGCTCCCAGATGTCCAGCTCTGCCTTGATCAAGGTGAGCGCGAGCGGGAAACCATACCCGCCGATGGACTGGGACAGGCACACAATGTCCGGGTCCAGCCCAGCGACCTCAAAGCTGAAGAACGGCCCGGTACGACCGCAGCCCATTTGCACGTCATCGACGATGAGCAGGATCCGGTGGCGGTGGCACAGCTCGGCAAGACCCTGCAACCACTCGACCCGGGCGGCGTTGATGCCGTCCTCGCCCTGCACGGTCTCCACGATCACGGCCGCCGGTTCGTCCAGCCCGCTGCCACTGTCCTCCAGCAGCCGATTCAACAACAGGAAGTCCGGGATCCGCCCATCGAAGTAATTGTCGTATGGCATGGGCGTGGCGTGCAC
>JALZCO010000445.1 GCA_030863015.1 Actinomycetota bacterium | reverse complement strand
GACTCACAGTGCGCGCCGCGAGACGGGCACAGCGCGGCTGACGTTCTCGCGCTGGCAGTGACCGATGCCGACGCCAAGCCGCGGTGGGCAGGCCCTCCGTCCGCACTGGTCGCCGGTGGCGGGTAGGTTGTGATCCGATCGGCAGGCACTACCGGTGGCGAAGGAGAGCTCAGGTGAGCACGAACGACGGGCCCGGCGTTCCGCCGGAGCGGGGCCCGGAGCAGACCTCGATATTTCGGGCCGACTTCCTCTCCGAGCCCGAGAGTGTCGAGGTACCGGGGCCACCCATCGCCGGTGTCGACGCGTTACCTGCGGGCTCGGCGCTGCTGGTGGTCAAACGCGGCCCTAACGCCGGTTCACGGTTCCTTCTGGACCGGTCTACGACCAGCGCAGGTCGGCACCCGGACAGCGACATCTTCCTCGACGACGTGACGGTGTCGCGCAGGCACGCGGAGTTCCGCCGTGAGGGTGGCGAGTTCGTCGTGGTGGACGTGGGCAGCCTCAATGGCACCTATGTCAACCGGGAGCCGGTAGACACCGCCGTGCTGGCCAACGGTGACGAGGTGCAGATCGGCAAGTTCCGGCTGGTGTTCCTCACCGGTCCGCGTGCCGGGGACCGAAGGGCTGACCAGGAGTCGCGGTGACGGCTGCGGGCCGCTCCGGGCATCGGCCCGCAGCGAGCATTGGCTCGGTGCTCGGCCAGCTGCGAGCGGATTTTCCGGACGTCACCATCTCCAAGATCAGGTTTTTGGAGTCCGAGGGGCTGGTCCAGCCGGACCGCACCGCTGCCGGATACCGGCAGTTCTCTGCCGCGGACGTGCAACGGCTGCGCTACGTGCTCACTGCTCAGCGTGATCACTATCTCCCGCTCAGGGTGATCAAGGAGCAGCTGGACGCGATGGACCGGGGTGAGCACGAGGGCCCCCCGGACGGCCGCCCTGAAAGACTCACTGACGGGCACCGGTCACGGTCACCGCGTTCGCTGGTCGGCGTGCCGTTGCACACTCCGTTGGACTCGACTGGGCCAGCTGACCTCGATGCCGCTGACAGCGTGCGAATGACCCAGGAGGAATTGCTCGCGGCCGCTGGCATCGGCAGGAAAGCACTGACTGAACTCGAGGAGTTCGGCCTGGTCCGGCCCGGGCCCGCCGGCTTCTATGACTCTGATGCGGTGCTCGTGGCCCGGACCGCCCAGGCGATGACCGACTTCGGGCTGGAGCCTCGGCATCTGCGGGCTTTCCGAGCGTCAGCGGACCGGGAGGTGGGTCTGCTGGCGCAGATCGTCAGTCCGATGATCCGGCAGCGGGATCCGGACGCTCGGGCCCGGGCCGACGAGGTAGTTCGGGAGCTGGCGATGCTGTCGGTACGGCTGCACGCCCTGCTGGTGAAGGCCGGGCTGCGTAGCGCTATCGGGAGTTGAACTACAGAGCGAATGAGCCCAGCTCAACAATTTGGTCACCCGCTGGACTCGGCACCAGGAGGGTGCCGCGTGTAGCGTCGTGCGTAGCGATGGTGGACACGCGACTGGGCTGGCATCTACTCGCGGCCGGTACCCAATCCGCCGCCGAGCACGACGATCCTCAAGGCACCTACCCACAGGGTGCGGCGGGAGGGAGGCGCAACGCGATGAGCGAGATGCGTGTCGTCGGGGTCCGGGTGGAGTTGCCGGCGAACCAGCCGATCCTGCTGCTGCGGGAGGCCGAGGGCGAGCGCTACCTGCCGATCTGGATCGGTTCTGGGGAGGCGACCGCCATCGCCCTGGAACAGCAGGGCGTGCAACCGGCTCGGCCGATGACCCATGACTTGCTTCGAGACGTGATCACCGCGCTGGGACGGGAACTCAAGCAGGTCCGGATCACTGAGTTGCAGGAAGGGACCTTCTTTGCCGAGCTTGTCTTCGACGGCAACGTGCGGGTCTCGGCCCGGCCGAGTGATTCGGTGGCCCTGGCACTGCGGGCAGGAGTGCCCATCCACGCCGAGGAGTCGGTACTCTCGGAGGCTGGCCTGATCATCCCGGATGAGCAGGAGAACGAGGTTGAGAAGTTCCGCGAGTTTCTCGACTCGGTGTCTCCGGAGGACTTCCGCGGAGCGGACACCTGATTGAGGACCATCAGGCTGCCTTGAGCTGAAGTAGAGGTTGAGGCTCCCGCGCGCCGCATTGACCGGCTACGCTGCGGCAGCCTACCGTCGGGCTGCATAGCGAGTGGCCCGTACGGACCACCGGCTTGAGCATGGGAGGAATGGGTGGTCGACGGACCGCACGGCCGAGCGCAAACCCCGGCGTATGACGTCACAGCGTCCGGGGGCGCCGAGCCGGCCGAGCAAGGCACCCTGTTCCCGGACTCAGCCTTGGCCGACCCGCACGGCGTGAGTGATCAGCTGCTGGGTTATCGCGGTTCAGCCGCCTGCCAGATCGCCGGGATTACCTACCGCCAGCTGGATTACTGGGCTCGGACGGGTCTTGTCGTGCCCTCGATCCGGGGTGCGTCCGGTTCAGGAAGCCAGCGGCTGTACTCGTTCAAGGATGTGCTGGTCCTCAAAGTGGTCAAGAGGCTGCTGGACACTGGGGTCTCGTTGCAGAACATCCGCTTGGCGGTTGAGCACCTGCGCCGCCACGGGGTGCATGATCTGGCCCGTATCACGTTGTTCAGCGACGGCACCACTGTGTACGAGTGCACCTCCCCCGAGGAGGTGGTGGACCTGCTGCAGGGCGGGCAGGGAGTGTTCGGCATCGCCGTGAGCGGGGCGATGCGGGAGATCGCCGGGTCGATCAGCCAGTTCCCGCCGGAGCGGGCCGATGGCGGCCATGTGGCCACCACTGGTGAAGATGAGCTGACCAAGCGCCGGCGGACCCGTCAAATCAGCTGACTGTGCAGGCGGTCACAGCGCCGCGTCGAGAACGTAAGACGGTCCGGCGTTTGAGTAGGCTGGCTGGGTAGTCGTCGACCCCGCGCGGGAGAGCTCCGGTCATCGTGGTCCGGGCGCCGAAGGAGCAAATCCTCCCCGGAACCTCTCAGGCGAACAGGACCGCACGGGTCAGACGCCTCTGGAAAGCGGTAGCGCAAGCTACCCGCCGACGGGGAAAGCCGGCGCAACCCGGTGAATCTCTCAGGCGCCCAGTTCCCGGCAAAGCGGGGTCTGGGCAGGGACAGAGGGGGAGGAACTGATCGGGCACGGTGCTCGACGGCTCAACCTGACGCCCGGAGGCCACCACGATGAATTCTCCTGACCGACGCCCGTTGGCCGAGCTGGAGCATGGCACACCGTTCACTGACCGGCACATCGGGCCACGCCCGGCCGAGTTGGCTCGAATGTTGGACACCATCGGTGTGGAGTCGTTGGACGAACTGGCGCAGCTGGCTCTGCCGCCTGGCCTGGCCGACCCGGAAGCCGTCCCGGACCTGCCGGCACCGGCCACCGAGGCACAGGCGCTGGCCGAGCTGCGCGCACGGGCCCACCGATGCCATCCGCGAGTGCCGATGATCGGGATGGGATACCACGGCACGGTCACTCCACCGGTGATCCGCCGTTCGGTGCTGGAGAACCCGGCCTGGTACACCGCCTACACGCCTTACCAGCCGGAGATCTCCCAGGGCCGGCTCGAGGCGCTGCTCAACTTCCAGACGATGGTGGCCGACCTCACCGCCTTACCGGTGGCCAACGCTTCGCTGCTCGATGAGGCCACCGCGGCCGCCGAGGCGATGACCCTGCTGCGCCGCGCCGGCCGGGCCACCTCATCCCGATTCGTGGTCGACGCCGACATGCTGCCCCAGACCCTGGCCGTGCTGGCCACCCGTGCCGAACCGTTGGGCATCGAGCTGGATGTCGCCGACCTGTTCGGTGCAGTTTCCGGGGGAGCATCCGGGCCGAGTCTTCCGGACGGTGAGTTCTTCGGTGTGTTGCTCTCGTATCCGGGTGCCTCTGGTGCGGTGCGCGACCACGCGTCGCTCATCGAGCAGGCGCACCAGCGCGGCGCCACGGTGGCCGTCGTGGCGGACCCGCTGGCGCTGACCCTGCTCCGTCCACCGGGTGAGATCGGCGCCGATGCCGCGGTCGGTTCGACCCAGCGCTTCGGGGTGCCGATGGGCTTCGGCGGCCCGCATGCCGCCTACCTCGCCGTCCGGCACGGCTTGGAGCGCCAGCTGCCTGGTCGGCTGGTGGGGATGTCCCGGGATGCTGATGGCAACCCGGCATACCGGCTGGCGCTGCAGACCCGGGAACAACACATCCGCCGGGAGAGGGCAACCAGCAACATCTGCACCGCGCAGGTGCTGCTGGCCGTGATCGCCTCCATGTACGCGGTATACCACGGGGCTGACGGGCTGCGCGACATCGCCCGGCGGGCACACCGGATGGCCGCGGTGCTTGCCGCGGGGCTGCGCGCCGGCGGCGTCGAGGTGGCATCCGAGGCATTCTTCGACACTGTGCTGGCCAGGG
This sequence comes from Actinomycetota bacterium, assembly GCA_030863015.1. Taxonomy (GTDB): domain Bacteria; phylum Actinomycetota; class Actinomycetes; order Mycobacteriales; family Pseudonocardiaceae. The sequence goes on along the minus strand of JALZCO010000445.1, from coordinate 630 downwards.
TGCCGGGCCGGGCGGCTGAGGTGGTGGCGGTCGCCCGGGCGGCTGGTGTGGACCTGCGGTTGGCCGGCGCCGACCACGTCGGGATCAGCTGTGCCGAGACCACCACCCGCGAGCACCTGCAGCTGGTCTGGGATGCTTTCGGGGTACACGGTGCCGACCCGGACGTCCTCGATCGCCAGACCCCAGACGCCATTCCCGCCGCGTTGCAGCGGACCTCGCCGTTTCTCACTCACCCGGTCTTCTCGGCGTACCGCAGCGAGACGGCGCTGCTGCGTTACCTGCGCGCGCTGGCCGACAAAGACCTGGCGCTGGATCGCAGCATGATCCCGCTGGGCTCGTGCACCATGAAACTCAATGCCGCCGCCGAGCTGGAGCCGATCACCTGGCCGCAGTTTGCCGGGCTGCACCCCTTCGCTGACCTACAGGACGCGCAGGGCCTACTCGAAGTGGTCAGCGACCTGGAGCATTGGTTGGCCGAGCTGACCGGTTACGACGCGGTCAGCCTGCAACCCAACGCCGGCAGCCAGGGCGAGTTCGCCGGTCTGCTGGCGATCCGCGCCTATCACCGCAGCCATGGCGAGATCGGCCGCGACGTCTGCCTGATCCCGTCCAGCGCGCACGGCACCAATG
>JALZCO010000391.1 GCA_030863015.1 Actinomycetota bacterium | reverse complement strand
GTCCACATGGCTCGGCCGCCTTCCCGGTCAGCGATCATCCGTCCGCCGGTTTGCCCCCTTCGGCAATCTGTTCATCGCCGTGGGCAGACCGGGGGTTACCAGCGGTCCCACCGGCCGGTCACCGCCGCACGATCATCCCTATGGCGCGAGGGTCGACCTTGTGGTGGAGCTGTCACGGTGCGCGATGGACGTGTAACACTCCGCAGACGAGGGGCGATTGCAGTGATGCCCACGGAGCATGACTCCCAATCCCTCGGCAGGTGAAAACCTTGGCCACCCAGACTCGTCCACCCCCGGTTAGCGCCCCACCCAGCCCACTTGACTCCCTGGCTCCGCCGGAGTTCGGCAGGCTGGCCAAGGACGCCCACGATCATTACCCCGATGTGCTCGCAGGATCGCCATCCAAGCATTCGATGATGGTCCAGGCCGGTTCCCCACCGCGCTGTCTGTCCGTTCTGCTCCACAACCCGGCTGCTGTCGCACTATTTCTGCGCACCCATATGAATCCGGATGAGCTCATGGAGCTCATCCTTATCCTGGCCGATGCGGCAGCGGATGTATTACGAGCCCGACGCGCCATTTACGGCCATTATCCACCTCGTCAGCGTCAGCAGTCGGCCGCGGCTAAAGCGGCCGTTAAGCCGACAGTTGCTTACTCGGGGACGAACCAGGCAGCGGTGCTGGCCTCACCGTGATCGGGCTGAACCTAGACGAATGACTAACCGCTGATAAACAGGCCCGGGCCGCCTCGGTCGCCAATCCAGCCCCCACATCGCGGGAGCGGTCGTCGGTCGTGGCTTCGGAGCCAGTATCGGCGGGTAACTACGGCCCGCGCAGCCACCGCAGGCTGCGGAACCGACGAGCTGGCGGAGACATCACTGATGGTGCTTGAGTTACTGCTCCTTGTGACAGTATGGGTTCTGGGCTTGACTGCGGTACACATGGTGAAACCGCCACCGGCTCCGCGGCTTGAGCACCCGGAGCCGGTGGACGGGCAATTCATTGAGCATGCTCGCCCTTCCCCTCTGAGCTAGTTGCTCACCAGGCCGTGCTGCCGGGCACTACCACTATCTCCGATGTCCTCACCAACGGCGTCGGCGCGCTGCTCAGGGTCAGCCGAATACTTGACTAACGTGCACAGACATGACCACGCCTGTGCTCACCGAGGGCGACTTGGACCGCGGGCGACCCCCCGAGCTGAAAAGCCCGCACTGGCGCTGCGGCATCGTCGACCCCGCCACCGGCGCAGCCTGCACGCTGCGACCACACCCCGAAGACAAGCGCCACCAGGGCCGTGAGGCCGTGCAGGGTGCCGGACGATCTACCCGCATCGTCACCTGGACCGGGGGAACCCAGCGGGCAATGGTCGTCGACGGGTACACCTGACCCGCATCCCCGGCACCGACCTCGAAGTGCGGGCACTGACCGACAAACCGCTAGGGCTGCGGTACCGGCCTCGAACCTAGGACCCGCAGCGCGGCGGGAGCTGTGACGACGCCGCCAGAACGATCATTGATGCGTGCGGGTCATTCGCTGCTTCCCTCGGTTCCGGCACCCGCTAGTGGCTGGTGTGCCACACGATCGCAGCCTGCTTGGCTGACTGAACTCAATATCATTGAGCAGCCGTTAGCACAGAGAACGATCTTGGCGGGTGTGCCTACGCGACGGCTACCCGCTAGGGCGTGTCTCCCGGATCATGTCTTGAGCCAGAGGATGACGCTGGCGAGGACAATCCCGGCTCGATAGTTGACGGCCTTCTTGTCGTATCGGGTCGCGATCCCGCGCCATTGTTTGAAGCGGTTGAAGCAGCGTTCGACGACGTTGCGGCCTTTGTAGGTCCTGGGGTTAAAGGCGTGGGGGCGTCCGCCGGCGCGGCCCCGGCGGCGGCGGTTGGCCAGCTGGTCTATGCGCTCGGGGATGGTCACGGCGATGCGGCGGCGAGTCAGCATGGCCCGGTTGGCTGCCGAGGAGTAGCCCTTGTCGCCCAACAGCCGGTCGGGCCGGGTCCGGGGTCGGCCCGGGCCACGCCGCGGCACGTGGATGTCGACCAGCGCCGGGCCGAGCATGGTGGTGTCATTGACGTTGCCGCTGGTCAGCCCGATTGACAAGGGTAGGCCCCGACCGTCGCAGATCAGGTGCAGCTTGCAGCTGAAGCCGCCCCGGGAGCGGCCCAGGGCGTGGTCGGAGGGTTCCGCGCACCCTCGCCCGACCCACTGCAGGGACAGCTCGGATGGCGGATCCTTGTCATTCGATACTGCCCCCCGTGTCGGCGTCACCCGCTGTGGCGTTGTTGGAGTCGGTAATGACCACCCGGCGGGCACCGGCGGCGTGCTGGTGCGCCCGATTGATCGAGGAGTCCACCGACACGACCCAGTCCAGTTCACCGGCTGCGTCGGCATCAGCACTGAGCTCGGTCAGCAGCCGATCCCAGGTCCCGTTCGCAGCCCAGCGGTCGTGGCGTTTCCACACGGTTTGCCAAGACCCAAAACACTCCGGCACATCCCGCCACGGTGACCCGGTCCGATACCGCCACACAATGCCCTCGACCACCATGCGGTGATCGCTCCACCGCCCACCCCGCAACCCATCCGAACTGGGCAGCAGCGGCTCGACACGAGCCCACATCTCATCCGAGAGCACACCCATACGCGTCACATCGAGATCATGGATCAGTTAGTGATAAAGATCCGGGAGACACGCCCTAGCGTGGACCTGCGCGACCCTGGGCTGCGGGAGCAGTGCCGGTGGCTGTCTGGCCTCATCGGTCACCTGGTGAGGATCACGACGCAGTACGGCGATGGACTCGATACCGCCCGCCGCCAGCAACCCCGTACCCCAGCCGCCGAACTCATCTGGCAATTACTCCCGCCCTTAACTGTCGGCACGGACACCTTAGTCCTGGCCGGCATGGTCGAACCCAGCTACGCAGTCAGCGGTGACGCCTTCGACTACGCGTTATCCCAAGCCACGGCGTCGCTGGCCATCTTCGACGCGATCGGCCACACCCTGGACGCCGGACTCATCGCCGCCGCCGTGCTCGCTGCCTACCGCAGCGCCCGCCGCGATGGCCACAGCCTTTATGACCAAGCTCGCGCCATCGACGAAACGATCGTCGGTCAATTCCGGCGTGGCCCGTTGACCACCGGCGTCTTGGCCGAGCTGGAGTTGGCCACCGGCCGGCTGCGCTACCTCGCCGCCGGCCACCCCCACCCCCTCGTGCTGCGCTCGGGCAAAGTCGTCAAGACCCTCACCGGCGCACGACGGCCCCCATTCGGTGTGGACACTCCCGAACTCACCATCGCCGAGGAAATCCTGCAGCCCGGCGACTGGCTGGTCCTACACACCGATGGCATCACCGAAGCCCGCAACCACACCGGCGAACACTTTGGCCAGACACGGCTCATCGACTTCCTCGAACGCGAAGCTGCCGCTTCTCACCCTCCACCCGAGACCGTCCGCCGCCTCACCCACGCCGTCATGGCTCACCAAAACGGTCAACTTCAAGACGACGCGACCATCCTGCTCGCCCACTGGACCCCAGAAACGACCCACGCCGTAAGCACCCAGCAGCATCACACGATGTTTTAATACTGTGTCTGGGTGGGTGAATAACTGGCCTGGACAGCAGCGCGCCTGGGTACACGATTATGCGGCAGGTCACCGCGCAGGGACAGTCGAAGATGCATGACCTGGCCCGGTGAAGGTATCACAGCGATCAGCGTTGACAAGCACGCTTGGGAGCAGACGACGGCCAAGCGGCGGACTCAGTACGCCACTGGGATCGTCGACCTCACCCAGGGCGCCCGTCGCGGCTGCTGGAGCTTGGTGACAGGTCGGCTCCGGCACTGTGCTGGCCGACTGGCTGGCCCGCGATGAGGGCTGGTCAGGATCATCACCGCTATGTTGGACCCGTTTTGGAACTACTTGACCGCTGGTGAACGGTGCTTTTCGTCTCGAATGTCGTGGCTCACGGTCGACCTGACGCGTTGACGACCGTCCCGTCGTTTACGTCGTGGTTCGTGCTGGTGCCCGGGTGTCGCGGCGGCTTTGCTGAGTTTGTGCTGACTCCATCGGTGCGCGACTTTCCCATGATCGTCAGCGTGTGCGGCCCGGTAATGATTGATGCCTCAGCAACGGCGTCCCGTGGCCGGCAGCCCTGCATTGGCACGTACGACTCAGCCAGCCCAAAGTGTCCACTTCCCGTACAGTCCACAGATACCCGGGTGGCAACCGGATCCTTAAGGAGCTGAAGTCCTGTCTGCCGCATCTCGCGCTCGGTGAGGTTGCCACCAGAGATCTCGGTGTAGCCGGGAACCCGGGTTGAGGAGGTGAGGATGTTGAGCGTCACCGCCGCATCCCGCGAAGGACGACAAGTGACCAAGGCGCCCCGCAATAGGCAGCAGGCGCCGGTCAAGGATGGGACATGCGAGCGCAGCGCGCCTAGCCCAGCGTCGCTGGAGCTGCTGAATGACGACGTTGCGTTAGCCCCTGAGGGCGCCGAGGATCTTCAAGAGCCATGGGACAAAGTCAAGCAGTACAAGGATTTCATCTGGGACGAGGAGGAGTCTGAAGCGCTGCGCCAGGCCCGCAAGGACGCCGAACTCATCACCTCAGTCGACTCGGTGCAGGCATATCTCAAACAAATCAGCAAGGTGGCGCTACTTAACGCTGAGGAAGAGGTGGAGCTCGCCACCCAGATCGAGGCCGGGCTCTACGCCGCCGAGCGGATGCGCCGGGCCCAGGACGCCCGCGAAAAGCTCTCCCCGCAGCTGCGCTGGGACCTGCGCTGCATCATGCGCGACGGTGAACGTGCGAAGAAACACCTGCTCGAGGCCAACCTGCGACTGGTCGTGTCGCTGGCCAAGCGTTACACCGGCCGTGGCATGGCGTTTCTGGACCTGATCCAGGAGGGCAACCTGGGCTTGATCCGTGCGGTGATGAAGTTCGACTACACCAAGGGATACAAATTCTCCACCTATGCCACCTGGTGGATCCGGCAGGCGATCAGCCGGGCGATGGCCGACCAGGCCCGCACTATCCGGCTCCCGGTGCACATGGTTGAGGTCGTCAACACCCTGGTCCGCATGAAGCGCGAGCTGCTTCAGTACCTGGGTCGCGAGCCCACCCCTGCAGAGTTGGCCAAAGAGCTGGACATCACCCCGCAGAGGGTGCTGGAACTCCAGCAGTATGACCAGGAGGCCATCTCGCTGGACCAGGCCATCGGTGACGAGGGCGACTCCCAGCTCGGTGACTTCATCGAAGACTCCGAGGCCGTGGGCGCGCTGGACGCGGTGTCATTCACGCTGCTGCAAGACGACGTGCAATCGGTGCTGGCCACGCTGTCTGAGCGGGAAGCCGGCATTGTTCGGCTGCGCTTTGGCCTCACCGACGGCCAGCCGCGCACCCTGGAGGAGACCGGTCACCTCTATGGGGTCACCCGAGAACGCATCCGGCAAATCGAGGTCAAGGCGATGGCCAAGCTGCGCCACCCCTCGCGCTCCCACGCGCTCCACGACTACTACCTCGACTAAAAAGGACGTCGGCCAAGGACTAGCCGAACTAAAACTAACCAAACCGGAAGATCGAGTCCAACTGTGGCTGTGAGCTGTACTGTGCCCGTCACCGCGGGGCCGGGGCGCTCTCGATTGTTCGATAGTTGTCGTTGTTCGTCACGCCTCGTCGACGTCTCAGGGCATGGACGGCATGATCTGGTGAAGGATGCAAGCGCGAGCCCCAGTTGGAAGGCTGCGCCGAGTGCGCGGTCAGGGGACTTGATCTGGCGGGCAGCCGGGTCA
>JALZCO010000338.1 GCA_030863015.1 Actinomycetota bacterium | reverse complement strand
GTGCACGTGCAGTTCGCGATCTCGGCGCTGGTCGTGCACCGAACGGCGGCCTGATTGCTCAGATTCTGATCAAGATGCGCGTTCGATGAGTCGCCCGGGCACAGCGCGTTGGCCTCGCCCCAAGGCCGCGTTGCGACGGTAGCTGCTAGTAGCGCCGCGGTGGGGAGTGGACTTGACTGTTGGGTCAGATGATCGGGTTTGGAGATAACATGCGCACTACGCAACCAGAGAGTCGGCAGCAGCACCCCGCCATGGTGGCGCACCGGGCACAGCGGGCCGCGGATTTTCAGCTGCGGGTCGCTGATGGGATCACCGCTTTCGCGGGGTCGATGCCGTTTGTCTACATGCACGTCGCGCTGTTCGGCGTCTGGATGCTGTTCATTGAGTCCGATCCGTGGCCGACGCTGACGCTGATCGTGTCACTGGAGGCGATCTTCTTATCCACGTTTGTCATGATCGGCCAGAACCGGCAAGCGGCCTTCCTGCAGGCCAAAGCAGACCACGACTTCAACGAACAAGAGCTAGAACTCAAGACCAACACAGACCTGACCCGCGCGATCTATACACTCACCACCGAACTGCACCGGCGGCTCCTCGAGGAGCCCACCCGATAGCACGCCCCCGACGTTCTCGTGGCAAAGCCCGACCCGTGCACCCTCGCGAGACGAGACGCAGCGGAAACGCCCACACGTGCCGCTGATCGGTAAAACATCCTGAATAACGCGCATGGCCGCCAGAACACAAGCAGGGATTACCAACAGGACGTTGGGCCGACGTGGCCTACCCCCCGATCAGGTCGACGACGCGATCCGCCTCTACGCCGCAGGCTGGTCACTGGTGAAGATCGGCGAGCACCTGAGAGTCGACCCGACCACCGTGCTGAACCGACTGCGGAAGCGGGACATCCCCACCCGAGACACGCACGGACGACCCCGATCTTGAACGGACCGGCCACCGACATCACGCCGGAGCCACCACGTATCGGACCGTCCCACACTTCAGCGAACGCATTCACATGCCGCTGATCGCTCGTTCACACCGACGCGCTGACATGCCGATGAGGGGCGTCAGCAGAAGGCATGATCCTTGCGGCAGGCAGAGCGGCTTACTACGCACATGACGTTGGCTGCCGGCCGCGGTGGAACCGACGTCTTGCCGGCCCGCCCACCCGACCTGTACTCGCCCCGACCGGGTAGCGCGTGATCGATCACGGCCGTCGAATCCGAGGTGCACGACCCCGGCTTGTTCGCGCCACAGGTTGGATCGGCCATTGCACTGAAGGAGCTCTGGCGTGACCATGAGCTACCCGGTTATTCAGGACATGGCATGGCTCCAGCGGCGAACGATTCCGAGGCGACGCTGTCCTGTCAGGCGGTGCACCGGTGGAAGAACCGCTGGTAGGTCGGCGCCGGGAGGCCCTCGCGGATCGATCAAAGCGGCCGAAGTCCTCGCCGTGGCAGGTCCCGGCGGAGGTGGAGGCGCTGGTCTGCGAGTTGCGCCGTCACCCGACAAGGGCGGCGGCGAGGGACGACGGGAGTCGCCACCGCCAGAGGATGGAACTCCGCGCGCTCCGATGCGACCACGGGTTCGGGAGACTAGGGAGCAGACCAGGGCCTTACGGGTGCGACATGCAGACGAGACGAGCGGGCTTGGTGCCACCAACACAAACGCCGTCAGGCCTGTGAAAGGAGATCGTCATGACACGCACCTAAAAGATGAGTAATGGAAGGAGAAATTTATATCTATTGGGGACTGCCGAGACGGAGAAGCCCCCGACCAAGAGTATGCTGCAATTGTTACCTCAAGAAGGGTGAATCCACAGAAAGGAGACCGCCATGACCCAAGTCGAGACCTCCATGGCCCGTAACGCAGTCCGCCCCTTCCGGATCAACGTTCCGGAAGAGGAACTCGTCGACCTCCGCCGACGGATTCTCGCGACGCGCTGGCCCGAAAGGGAGACCGTCGCAGATCAGTCCCAGGGCGTGCAGCTTGCGACGATTCAGGAACTCGCGCGCTATTGGGCGACAGATTACGATTGGCGAAAGTGCGAGGCGAAACTGAACGCCCTGCCGCAGTTCATGACCGAGATCGATGGGCTAGACATCCATTTCATTCACGTTCGTTCGAAACATGAAAATGCGTTGCCGCTCATCGTCACGCACGGATGGCCCGGCTCGATCATCGAGCAGCTGAAGATCATCGGTCCGCTCACCGATCCAA